>CAZJKO010000001.1:0-94050 GCA_964546995.1 uncultured Muribaculaceae bacterium
GTTCATTTTTTACACCTCTACTCTAATACTAATTATAGTATAACTTTTTTTCAAGAAATTATTTTGTCACATTTATTGATTTCAAAACACGAAAAATACAGGATAAACCTATCCTGTATTTTTGCACAAAAAAGAAGTAACAATGCTTATTTGTCTAGTAAGGTCCCCCCCCCGCACGCAATATTTAAGACCTGTTTTCATACTTGATCACTTCCTATTTTCCTATTTTCTATTTTAATCCTACCATCATTTTTTGCTATTGGCAATTATTTGTGATATGTTTCATGATTTTGTATTTTAAATGTGCGATACAATTGTTCTAATAGCATTACTCTAAATAGTTGATGAGGAAAGGTCATCTTGGAGAAAGATAGCGCTAGATTTGATCGATTTTTAATCTGTTCGCCTAGACCATAACTTCCTCCAATGATGAAGGTAATCGTCCCTGCTTGTTGTTTGATTGTATCTAGTTTTTTTGCCAATTCGATGGAAGTAAAACTCTTTCCTTCAATTTCTAAGGTGATTACATAATCTTTTGGACCAATATACTTTTCTATTTTCTCTTGTTCTTTTTTTATGGCAATTTGTTCTTCTACTAACCCTTCGTCCGTAACTTCAACCATTTCTAGTTTCGTATATTTACTTAATCTTTTTTCATACTCTTTGATGGCTTCTTTTAAATACGTTTCTTTGATTTTTCCAACACATATTATTTTGATCATGTTAAACCTCGATTAATGGTAGAGATTCATGTTGTTTTGCTACCAAAATTGTTTTGTTCTGCCTTTGGACTTTTTCTAATTTGTTTGTTACTTCTTGCAATGCTAGTTCTTCTTTATTGTTTTTTTCACTTAAGTGTGCTAAGACGATGTATTTTGTGTGTTCTCCTACTAATTCTTTTAAATAACTTGCTGTTGTATAGTTCGATAAGTGCCCTTCATCTCCTACTACTCTTTGTTTTAAATAGTAAGGGTAAGGTCCATCCATAAGCATTTGTTCATCATGGTTACTTTCTATGACATAGATTTCTTTATCTTTAATCCGTTTTAGATACTTTCTGTTAATATATCCTGTATCCGTGATATACACTAACGATTTATCTTGATACGTAATGAGATATCCAACCGAAGATGGTGCATCATGGGAGGTATGAATTAATTCGATTATGACATCATCTATCAAAAATGTATTTGGTACGATACGTACTTGTTCTTTCTTTACTAAGTCTTTTAATGATTCATACATTCCTTCCGGAATATAGATATTTGCTCCCGTTTTTTCGGCCAAAGTTTTTAGTCCTTTAACATGATCGTTATGAGAATGGGTAATTAGTATTGCATTTATTTGGCTTGGAGTTAACTGGTTTTGTTCTAATGTTCTTTTGATTGTCAAAAAGGAAATTCCAGCATCGATTATCACGTTTGTTTTTCCACATATTAACAAATTTGAATTTCCTTTTGAACCACTTGCTATGACTTCAATTTTCATCAATAGAAATTTAATGGATTGAGGCTTTGACTTCCACTGTAGTATGGAAATCCACGCCAAATTCCGTAATGTAGATGTGTTCCTGTTGCAAAACCAGTTTGTCCCATTTCTCCTATGACTGTACCCATTTCGACGTTATCTCCGACTTTGGCAATACGTCGTGACATATGACCATAGTAAGTATAATATCCATTATTATGGTTGATGATGATGTAGTGACCATTATAGTCATTGTAAGAAGAGATAGCGACGACACCATTGTTGGTTGAAAAGATTGGTGAACCATATCCACATCCAGCAATGTCTATCGCATCGTGGAGGACTCCCCAACGATAACCATACGGACTTGTAATAATGTATGGAGTAATTGTTGGCCATCCCCAGAACCCAACATCTCCCAAGACGGTGCTCTTTCCGCCACGTTCAATAATTTCTGGAACCATTTGTACTAAATCTTCTGTACTTGCTGTAACAACAGAAGTGATTTCACCATTAACGGATTTGATTTTACGGGTTACTTTGGTACTTCCGTTTTGACCTTGTTGGATTACATTTGTCGTTCCAATCAAGAGATCGTTGTTATATCGTATTTCTGTCGTATATTTTTTTTCTTCAATTTCGACCGTATGATCTTCTTCCACCGTTTTAAATATTGGTTTTAGTATTCCTAGGGTTACTTCTTGTCCTTCATATAGAAGACTATTTGCATTTTTAAAGTTGGGATTGGCAATTAAAAATTCTTCTGGAGAAATTTTATTGGCAAAGGCCACATCTTCAATTGTGTCTCCACCTTTTACGGTATAAGTCTGTTGTTCTTCTAATGTTCCAAACAATAAATATCTACTTAAATCTTCTTCCTTGGTATAGATCATTTCATCGACAGGAATATTCGCTTCTTTAATTGTAATATCATTTTCAATATAAATATCTTCAATCCATTTACCAGTATCGACAATTTCTTTTTGAGTTTCGTTTAAAAAGGAATCATAATCGTCACTTGGGATAAAAGATCGAATCGTTTTATCGACTGCCGTCGTAAAGATGTCTTTATCTAAAACGTAAATGGTCTCTGTTGGCGTCGTCGTTTCTCCGTCTTCCGTTTTTTCTTCTGTTCCTTTGATCGTGATTTTGTATCCATTGATTGTGAATGGAGTAATATCATTTATTTTATGATAAATTTCTTTTACGGTTGATACTTCTTCACTAAACGTTACTTCCTTTTCGATATCTAAGTTTTTAGGAATATATATTTTATCGACATGATATTTTTCTTTTAATTGTTGTTGTTGTTTATCGATAAATGTTTCTAATTGATCTTTCGATTCGATTAGACCAATTGATTTTCCTTCTAGATAAACTCGATATACTTCTTTAGGAACACTCTCTTGATTATCGATACTTAAAAACATCATCCAGGCACTTACAATAAGGCCTATTACGATTGAAATTATTGTGTTCTTATTCATTCTTTTCACCCTTTTTGTCCTTCATTTATATCTTTTCTAAAGTTAAGAAAAGTACTGGTATCCTTTTTAAATAATAGTTCAATGGTGGTCGTTGGTCCACTACGATGTTTTCCGATGATGAACTCACTAATACTGGTATTGTCTTCCATTCGGGCTTCTTTGTTGTAATAATCATCTCGATATAAAAAGGAGACGATATCGGCATCTTGTTCGATGGATCCCGATTCTCTTAGGTCACTCATTATCGGTCGTTTGTCTTCTCTACCTTCAACGGCACGGGATAATTGGGCCAAAGCGATTACAGGAATGTGGAGTTCCATTGCCATGGTCTTTAAGGCTCTTGAGATATCGGATACTTCTTGTTGACGATTGCTTCCGTAGTTTCTGCCTCCTGATATAAGTTGTAGGTAGTCGATTACGACGAGCCCTAATCCTTGTTCACTGGAAGAAAGGCGACGACATTTGGCTCTAATTTCGCCTATGCTTATCCCTGGTGTATCGTCGATATACATTTTGGCTCCCGATAATTGACTAATTGCTTCATTTACGCGTTTCCAATCATTATTTAAGAGATTTCCCGTTTTTAATTTATACCCTTCTATTTGTCCAAGGGAAGAGAGAATTCGCATGGCTAATTGTTCTGCCCCCATCTCGAGATTGAACAGCGCTACTGTTTTATCGGTATTCATGGCAATGTATGTGGCAAGGTTTAACGCAAAAGCTGTTTTTCCCATGGCAGGACGTGCGGCAATAATAATGAACTCATTTTCATGTAATCCTGCTGTTACCTTATCTAAATCGTGCCATCCTGTCGGAAGACCTGTGATTTCTCCTTTCGATTTCGATAGGGTTTCAAGGTCAGATTGGGTTTTGATTAAGACATCTTGAATGCTTTTGAATTCGGTTGTTCGTCTATTTTTAGAGATATTTAAAATCTTTTTTTCTGCTTCATCTAATGTTTCGTCAATGTTTTCTTCTTTTTGATATCCTAAGGTGACAATTTCTGTTGCCGTTTCAATTAAGCGTCTTAAGATTGCGGCTTCTTCGACTGCTTTAATGTAGTAATCTACGTTAGCTGCTGTCGGTACAAAGTTTACAATCTCTGTTAAATATTCGACCCCACCAACATCGTTCAACCATTCTTTTTGTTTTAATTCTGTCGTTACTGTGGTGATATCGACGGGTACTTTTTTTTCTGCTAAGTCTTTTAGAACTGTAAAAATTTTCGCGTTTTTATCAAGATAAAAGGAAGACGCGACTAAGTTTTCACTAACTTTTCCTAACGCATACTGCGATAAGAAACAGGCTCCTAATACTGATAACTCTGCCTCTAAATTGTTAGGGAGCGTTTTTCCATTCATCTTTTTCACCTCTATTTTTCTAGTTTTACGTTTATTTTTGCGACAACATTTTTATATAATGTTATTTTTACCTGATGAAACCCTAATGTTGTTAAGCTGGTCGTACTATCGATTTGTTTTTTATCAATCTTATACCCTTCTTCTTCTAATTTATCTTTGATCTGTTTGGGACTTACACTTCCAAATACTTTGTCTTCTTTCCCTGTTTTTACTTTGAATACAAGGGTAATTTCCTCTAACTTTCTCTTTTGTGCCAAAGCATTTTGCTGGTTTTGTTCTTCTTCTTTCTTTTTTTTGTTTTGTTCTTTTTGATATTCACCCATATTTTTTTCGGTTACTTTTATGGCATAACCATTTTTGATGAGAAAGTTTTCAGCATAACCATCTTTGACTTGTTTGATGTCTCCTTTTTTTCCTTGATTCTTTAAATCTTTCACAAAAATGACTTTCATTCGTCCCCCTCCTTTTTGTGTTTTTTCAACTCTTTTATGAGATGTTTTTCTATCTGTTCGATCGTCATATTCTTTATTTTGGCGGCTCCTTCATGTTGATCACCACCACCACCAAAGGAGTCTAATACCTGATTTACTTTCATATTTCCCATCGATCGTGCACTGATGCCTACTTCCTTTTTATTTAGCTTTCCTATGACAAACGATGCTTCAATATCGCTAAAAGCTAGTAATGTATCGGCGATTTTCGCCAATTCTTCTCTACGATACATTTTGGTATCTAATCCTTTTGATAATGCGATGTGTTTATTAATTATTTTTACATTGGTAATTACTTTTTGACGTTCGATATACTGTTTTAAATCTTGTTTTAATAAGTACTGTACCTTTTTGGGATCTGCTCCTAATTTTGTTAAATAATAAGCCATGTAATATGTTTTTTCATTGGTTTTAATGACAAAATTATTGGTATCTAATACGATTCCTGATAGTAAGATCGTCGCTAGATCGGCATCAATTGGTACATTGTAATACTCTATCAGATCTGTTACCATTTCGCAAGTAGAAGACGCATCGTTATCGATAAGAAGTGTTCCTTTAAAAATGGAGTTATCGGATAATTGATGATGATCAATAATAATGGGATCGTTAAATTCGTCTAATATTTTACTATTTTGGAGTAAATAGTCTTTGTTGGTATCGACGATTAAAAGGAGATTTTGTTGTTCGTTTTCTAATTTGTTTTCTACGACTTCTCTACTTGTTATGATCGTTACATCATCTTTTACTTGTTCATAGACTTTTTCGACACTTTGTTCCATCTTTTTATCATCGATGACTAAGTAACAGGCTTTTTTTAAGTTGGTGAGTAGTTCGTACATTCCTAATGAGCTTCCAAAGGCATCTAAGTCTAAATCTTTATGTGCCATAATAAAGACACGTTTACTTTTTTTTATTCGTTTAATCCATGTTTTGCGATGACGATTGATATTCATAGGTGCCTCCTTGTTTCTTTTTTCTTGATAATCCCCCACATTATCATTATACTACAAAAATAAAAAAGACACTAACTTTTTAGTGCTTTTCTTCGTTTCTATTTTACTTTGTATATGGTAAAAGGGCAATGGCACGAGCACGTTTAATTTGTTCTGCAATATGTCTTTGATGACGAGCACATGCTCCCGTTACACGTCTTGGTAAAATTTTCCCTTTTTCATTGATATATCTTTTTAATGTTTCTACATCTTTGTAATTTATATCTTTCCCTGTACACATGTAGCATACTTTTTTTCTTTTACGATAAAATTCTGCCATACATACTATCCTCCTTTTTAGAATGGTAAATCATCATCACTGATTTCGATACTGTTTCCAAAATCAGCGAAAGGATTGTTCTGAACATCTGTCGTTTTTGGTTCTTCTTGATTGGTAAAATCGTATGGGGTTTTATTATCTTGTTGGATTTGATTATTACTATTAAAACTATTGCCACCATTTTCAGAACGATTTTTAGAATCTAAGAATTGCACATTATCTGCGACAACTTCTGTTACATAACGTTTTTTGCCGTCTTCTCCATCATAACTACGAGTTTGAATACGACCATCGATTGCCACTTGGCTTCCTTGCGTTAAATAATTCTTGATGTTTTCTGCTTGGCGACGCCATACGACAATATTGATGAAATCCGCCTCTCTTTCTCCTGCTTGATTGGAAAAGGGCCGATTTACAGCGATACTGAAGGTTGCAACTGCGATGTTGCTTCCTGTATATCTTAGTTCTGGGTCACGAGTTAAGCGACCAATTAAAAATACTTTGTTCATAAGTTACCTCTTTCTTAGTCTTCGACTCTAACGATTAAGCTACGAATCACATCTTCACTGATGCCAGCGATACGATCGAATTCTTCTGTTGCTTTTGAATCGTTTGATTCTACTACATATAGAAAATAGTAACCTGTTTTGTACTTATTGATTTCGTACGCTAATTCACGTTGTCCCATTGGTTTTTCTTCTTTGATAGAAGCACCATTTCCCGTTAACACGTTTTTCATATTTTCTGCAACCGTTTTGATGGCATCCTCTTCTAAATCAGGACGAACGATAAACATTACTTCATACTTTCTCATTTTTACACCTCCTTTTGGACATTTGGTTGTTTTTCAACAACAAGGAGTAATTAAATACTCGGGTTTATTATAACAAAAGTATAATCGTTTGTCTAGAATTTATTCTTTCTTTAGAGTAATTCTGTGTTGTTTTCATCGACTTCGCGATCGAGCCAATTTACGATATCCTGGTAAATTCGCTTTCTATCTTTTTCAAATAAGATTTGATGACGACATTTGGCATATAACTTTCCTGTCACTTGGCGATATCCTATTTTTTTTAGAAATGTCATTTTATTCTTGAAGTTTTCTTTGGTTGCAATGATCGGGTCTTCTTTTCCACCTAGAAAAAGAATTGGTAGATATGGTTTTCTTACTTTATATTTCTTTTTTTGATAGGTGACATCTAGTAAATTGTATAACTGTTTAAATCCTTGTAGCGTAAAAATAAATCCTTCATCGACGTTTTTATCGTAGTCTTCTATTACTTTTTCATCACTAGAGAGCCAGGCGTTTTTACTTGTTGCGTCTTTAAAAACATCGTTTTGTTTTTCAAAGAGAATATAATGAATATAGGGACTACGATGGTATGGGCCTTTCACTATTCTTATGAGATTTACGGTGAATTTTTTTAATTTTATGTAGTTATCTTTCGAAAAGGGACCACAGACAATTAAGCCGTTGATATCGTTATCATACTTTTGAAGATATGTTCTTACGATGAGGTCTCCCATCATGGCATGCCCTAGTAGATAAATGGGCAACTCTTTGTGATGGTTTCTAATTGACATGGTCAGTTGATGGGTATCTTCGATTAGGCCTTTCATTCCTCCACTATACAAGTATCCTAACTCTTGTTTTCGGACGACACTTTCACCATGACCGCGATGATCGTGAATGACGGTGATGTACCCTTGACTATTTAAATATTTCATAAAACTTTCATATCTTTTTCTATCTTCTCCCATACCATGGACAATTTGGACGATTCCTTTTATTTGAATTCCCTTTTTGGGATAAGACTCTGTGATTTTAATTTCTAAATTGTCAACGAATGATTTCATCGTTCCATTTTTCATATTATCACCATCTTAACCATATCATAAAACCGAAATTTTTAAAAGAAAAAAACACGATCTTAATCGCGTTATACGTTAAATCTAAAATGACAGATATCTCCATCTTGCATGAGGTAATCTTTTCCTTCTAATCTTGCTTTGCCATTTTCTTTTACTTTTAATTCGCTTCCTAATTCCACTAGATCTTCATAACGAATGACTTCGGCGCGAATAAATCCTTTTTCAAAATCACTATGAATGATCCCTGCACATTCTTTAGCGTTCATTCCTTTTTTAAAGGTCCATGCTCTTACTTCATCACTTCCTACTGTAAAGTAGGTGGCGAGTCCTAGTAAGCTATATGTCGCTTTAATCAGTTGATCGAGACCACTTTCTTTCATTCCTAGAACTTCTAACATTTCTCGTTTATCTTCGATGTTTAATTCGCTTAATTCTGATTCGATCTTGGCGCATATCTTTACCGCAATTGTCTGTTCTTTCGATGCATATTCTTTTACTTTTTGAACGTTTTCGTTGTCCTCTAAGTTCACTTCATCTTCACTAATATTTGCAAGATAGATGATTGGTTTTAACGTTAGAAAACTATAAGATTTTAACAATTGTTCTTCTTCATCCGTAAAACTTACTAACCGTAAGGGAATGTTTTTTTCGAGGGCTTCTTTGGCTTTTTTTAGAGCCTCTACTTCTGTTAATGCTTCTTTCTCTTTGGTTGTTCTAGCTTTTTTTTCGATTTTGTCCATTCGGTTGTTAACGATGTCTAAGTCGGCAATGGCGAGCTCTAAATTAATCGTTTCGATGTCTCTTATGGGATCGACTGTTCCTTCTACATGGATAATGTTTTTGTCTTCAAAGCAACGTACGACTTCACAAATAGCATCTACTTCTCTTATGTGAGATAGGAACTTATTTCCTAATCCTTCGCCGTTTGAAGCCCCTTTCACTAGTCCTGCAATATCCGTAAATTCGTAACTTGTCGCAATTAAACGTTCTGGGTTATACATATTTTCTAATACTTCTAAACGTTTATCTGGTACGGTTACAACACCAACATTGGGGTCGATCGTTGCAAAAGGATAGTTCGCAGCTAAAATGTTTTTTTTGGTAATTGCATTGAATAAAGTCGATTTTCCTACATTTGGTAGACCGACGATTCCTGCTGTTAAGCTCATCAAAGTCACTCCTTTTTTAAATAAAAATATTATAGTTTATTCATTTCTGATTGTCTACTATAATATTTATTTCTTTTTAAATTGTTGGTAAGACATTTGGTCCTAATGGTAACCCTAATAAGTACCATCCTAATGTTAACAATACCCAAGCTGCGCTAATTAAGAGACAGTATGGCATAACTAGGCGAATTCCTTTACTGATCGTTATAGGATGATTTTTATTTTGGGTATACATATTTAAATATCCAATATAAATTGCAAAATAAGCTAGTAGAGGGGTAATACCATTGGTCATAGAATCTCCTGCTCGCAAGAGTACTTGAGCAAATTGCGGAGAAATGTTCGATTGCATTAACATTGGGACCACGACTGGAGATAAAATGGACCATTTTAATGATGGGGTTGTAATAAATAGGTTAGAAATAGCAATAACTAAAATAACCAATAAAATTAATGGTAGACCACTAAAGGCAGAATTGTTAATTAACTCTGCTCCCCAAGCGGTTAAAATTGTTCCGATATTTGTTTTTTTGAAGATGGCTATAAACTGTGATGCGAAAAAGATCACTAAAATGATTCCACCTACATCATGTAAACACGTGGTGGCACCATTTATGATATCTTTATCATTTTTAATGGTTTTGGCACCTATACCGTAGGCTATTCCCATCAAGAGAAACAGAATGGCAATCATGTAAGTAAAACCATCTTGGAAGTATGAGTTTACACCAAATAATTGATTTAAATACGTCTTTTCCGTCATATCGAGAAGCATTCCAGACCCTGGTAAGTTGGGAATGATCATGTATATAAATGCGATTACGACAAGAAACCCTATTACTAAAGCATAACGGAGACCTTTTTTCTCCCGTTTTTCTTTCGCAATTTTCTGTTGTTCTTCATCTTCTAAGCCAATAATATCCAGTTCTTCTGTTTGGTACGTTTCCGTCTGTTCGGGCGTATGATATTTTCCCAATTTAGGAAACACAATTTTTTCTAAAATGATCGTTCCGATAAAGGATAATAGTAAAGTCATGGCAATAATTAGGTATAAATTCGCTGTTAGACTTACATGAAATGCTTCATCAATAAGTCTTGCAGCAGTAGTTGTATAAGGAATAAGTGATACTTCAAGGGATCCTACAAATACCGTTACACCATAACCAAAGGCGACACCGCAAAAAGCGGCTATGATTCCTGCAAAGGGATTTCTATTGTTCGATTTATAGATGATCGCTGCTAATGGGATTAAGATAACATATCCAATTTCATTAATCAAGCTCGAGATAATTGCTAATAACAATACAAGAAAGGTAATCGTTTTGTTGTCCAGCTTGTTGATATGTCTTTTCATTACGGTATCTAAAAGCCCTGTCGACTGGGAAACACTAACTCCGATTAATGCAATGAGCAACATACTCAAAGGAGCAAAACTAATAAACGTTCGTGCGGCATTGCTGATTATATACTTCATTCCATCATAATTTAACAAATTTTCTACTGTTACTAAAACCGAATCCAATTGTCCGTTGCTATCTATTTTGGTATATGTTCCTTGTATTTCAAAAAGTGATAAAATGCCACTTAATAAGACCACTATGATCGTTAATAGGATAAAGGATGTAATCGGATGCAAGTAGAATTTTTTTAGTTTTAATTTCTTTTTTTCTTTCATAGGTTACCTTCCTTTGATAGGACTTTTTTTAACTTTTTATTGAAGTCAACTCGGGGAAGTAAAATGCTTCGCCCACACGAGATACATTTAATTTTAATATCGGCTCCTACTCTCGTAATTTCCCATTCGTTGGTTCCACAAGGATGTTGTTTTTTCATCATGACGATGGATCCTAATTGATAGTCTTTGTTATTTTCCATGATTCACCTGCTTATGGACTTTATCCGTTTTTTTGATTATTTGTCTAGTTGCATAATTTCTAATAAGCGATTTAAGTCGTTGGAATTGACAAAAGTGATTTCTAGTTTATTGCTTTTAATTCGGACTTTTGTCCCCAATTTATCACTTATTTTTTCTTCGATGTATGTATATTCATTCGTTTTTTTCGGTTTCCTGGTACGACTAGTTTGAGGAACGATTTTGTGATATTCTTCTTGAGTTGACAATTCTTCTATTTGTCGTACGTTTAATCCTTCTGTTACTACTTTTTCTGCTAATTCTTTCACTTTGGTATCATTTTCTATTTTACTTAATACACGGGCATGACTCATCGAAATTTTATTTTCCACTAAAAGGTCTTTTACTTCTTCTGGTAAGTGAAGAAGTCCTAACATGTTCGTAATATGGCTTCTACTTTTTCCTACTCTTGTCGATAATTCTTCTTGGGTTAATCCTAAGTTTTCAATGAGTTTTTTATATGCCATTGCTTCTTCTAGTGGGCTTAAATTTTCTCTTTGCAAGTTTTCTAGTAAAGCGATTTCCATCATTTCTTCATCGGTGAAATCGCGGATGATGGCAGGTATTTTTTCCAGTCCTGCTAATTTACTTGCTTTGACACGGCGTTCTCCTGCGATGATTTCATACCCTTTGATACTTTTTTTGGCAATGATCGGTTGAAATACACCATGTTCTTTGATCGATGATGCTAATTCCTTTAGTGCATCTTCATCGAATGTCTTACGAGGTTGGTAGGGATTACTTCTCAACTCGTCTAAGTTCAGTTCGACAATGGCATCTTTCGGCGTGGATGTAATAATTTTTTCTTCCATTTTACTATAATCGATGGGTTCACTATTAAATAGTTCTTCGAGACCACGACCTAACGCTTTTCGTTTATTCGTTTCCATTTCGTTCAATCACTTCCTTTGCTAAGTTTATGTATGCTTCGCTTCCTCTACTTTTGGGATCATATGCTAGGATTGGCTCTCCGTGTGATGGGGCTTCGGTCAAGCGAATCAATCTTGGAATTATCGTATTATAAACGCGTTCTTTAAAATACTTTCTAATATCTTCGACAACTTCGAAACCTAAATTTGTTCTAGAATCCAACATAGTTAATAATACGCCTTCGATATCTAAATTAGGATTTAAGGTTTTTTGGGCTAACATGATACTGTTTAGTAGTTGCATAATTCCTTCTAAGGCAAAAAATTCACACTGGACTGGTATAATGACAGAATCTGATGCCGTTAAAGCGTTTGTTGTAATCAATCCTAAAGAAGGAGGACAATCGATGATTAAAAAATCAAAGTTATCTTTGTACGGATCTAAATGTTGTTTTAATTGTGCTCCTTTGGCAAAGCCTGGTTCCGTATGACTTTTTTCTAACAATTCGATGTCGATTCCTGCTAGGTTAATCGTGCCTGGCAAAACATATAAATTTTTATATTTTGTTTTAATTATTGCTTCTTCTAGTGTACAACTACCATTTAAAACATCGTAGGCACTTAATTCAAAATCACCTTTATTATACCCTATTCCCGTTGTGGCATTTCCTTGGGGATCTAAATCTATTAGTAGTACTTTTTTTCCTAAAACAGCTAAAGAGGCCGAT
Organism: uncultured Muribaculaceae bacterium; assembly: GCA_964546995.1. Classification (GTDB taxonomy): domain Bacteria; phylum Bacillota_I; class Bacilli_A; order RF39; family UBA660; genus CAZJKO01. The sequence goes on from CAZJKO010000001.1 coordinate 12,632, forward strand.
AAATTGATGCTCGTTGTAGTCTTTCCTACACCACCTTTTTGATTGACTAGTGCTATGATTTTTCCCATTTTTATCACCTTTTCTTTATTGTACTGTCGTCCATTTCCATTTTACCAAAAAATATAACTTTAGGAAATGAAAATCGAGAAAAAAAGCAGACTCTTTTTTCTCTGCCTTTTGTCATTTTATTTGTCTTTATCGATTTTGATTACGATTTGATATTCTTTGTCTAAATCAATTTCCTCACTATCGATCTTTAATCCATTTCTTTCTATGACAGAAACAGCTTCTCTAATTGTATTAATTGCAGATTTCATATCGAACACTAGATTGCGATTTAAACTTTTATCGATTTCGTCACTCACTTCTTTTTTTTGTAAAATTTGAGAAGGGGTAAGATTTTCTACAAAATGAGGAGAATCTTCAATGATATCAAGTGTTTCGATCGGTTCATCAAGCGATGGTTTTTCGTTTTGAATCGTAAAATTATCGAAGGTGATATCTTGCGGTGTTTCCTCTTGTATTGAATCGATGATGGGTTCTTCGAACGATGGGACAAAGCGATAACTCGGTATCTCTTCTTGCGGTTCTTGGTGTTCTTCTTTCGAATCGATTTTTAAAAGAAAATCTAAATCTGCTTTTGGTTTTTCTTCAGGAATGATGTCTTTTGATTTCATTCTTATTTTTTCTACATCCATAATATTGGATGTATTCACTGTATCGTCCATTGCTGGAGTTGGATCTATATTTATAAATTTGTTTTCTTCTTGTTCTACTTTTTCTTCTACACCCTTATTATCGTTCATCATCTTTATTTCACTATCCAATTCCTTTACTGTCATTCGACTTGCGATGACTTTTTTCATCATTTCCGCTTGTTTTTTTGGATCTTGGATATTTAATAAGCTACGGGCATGACGTTCTGATATTTGTTCTTTCATCAGTGCTTCTTGTACTTCTTCTGACAAGGTTAAAAGTCTTAGTTTATTGGCAACTGCCGATTGACTTTTTCCCATAGTTCTAGCCAGTTTTTCTTGTGTCATTTCATCTAGTTCTAGTATTTTTTGGTATGTTTTTGCTTCTTCTAAGGCGTTTAAATCACGACGTTGGAGATTTTCTAGAAGGGCGACTTTCGAGCTTTCTTTATCGTCTAAATTACGAATAATGGCTGGTATTTTCGTCATTCCTGCTAAAGCAGATGCTTTATAACGTCGTTCTCCCGCAATGATTTCATATTTACCACCAATATTTCTTACAATGATCGGTTGGATTACACCGTGTTCTTTGATCGATGCCGCAAGTTCGCGCAATGCTCGATCATCGAATACTTCACGTGGTTGAAAACGATTGGGAATAATATCATCTAAATATAAATATACTACTTGACTTTCTTCTTGCATCTCAATCCCTCGCTTTTATTCTTTTTATTTACCCTATATTATCATTATAACATCTTTTTTTGTTTTAAGGCAACGTTTTTTTTCCTTCCTAATGTTTTCTTAGGATAACATGCTTTTGTTTGTTTTTCTTTTGTGATTTTTAAAAGCGTTCTTTGGGAATTTTCTTTTGGAAGAGAAAATTCGATTTTGTTTTCAATGAAACAATCTAAGTCCGAAAGAAGGGGTAAAGCTTCTTTTAATTCTTCTTCGACATTTCCTTTCATAACGAGAAAGGATCCCTTTATTTTCGTCATAGGTATCGCATAATTTAGTAACGTATTTAAAGATGCGACTGCCCGTGCTGTTACGATGTCGAAGGCTTCTTTTTTTTGTTTGGCATAATCTTCAGCTCTAATATGAATTGCTTGAATATTTTCTAACTTTAATTGATCAATTACGGTATTTAAATAATCGACTCTCTTTTTTAGAGAATCAATTAATGTCATTTTTAAATGAGGAAACACAATCTTTAAGACAATTCCTGGAAAGCCTGCACCACTTCCAATATCACAAAAGGTCTCTATTTTTCTAAAATCAGCAATTTTGGCAAGGGTTAAACTATCATAATAATGTTTTAAATAAACTTCTTCTTTTTCTGTTATGCGCGTTAGATTCATCACTTGATTCCACTTTATTAACTGGTGATAAAACGCTTCTAGTTGATCTTGCTGTTGTATAGAAAGTTCGATTCCTAATTTCTTTATTTCTTTTTGAAATTCGTCACTATTCATTTTGATCATTCCTTTTTAAATACACACTTAAAATAGCAATATCAGATGGATTGACGCCACTAATTCTCGTTGCTTGTCCAAGTGACGTTGGTTTTATTTCCGATAATTTTTGGCGGGCTTCACTTGCCAAATTGGGAATTTTTTCATAATCGATGGTTTCTTTTATCTTATAATTTTCGAGTTTTATCATTTTTTCGGCTTCTTTCGTAGCCTTATCTATATATCCTTGATAGCGGGCATTGATTTCAACTTGTTCTAGAACGCTTTCGTCATCCTCTAGCGTTATAAAATGCCTTATGTCCGCGATGGTGATTTCGGGTCTTTTTAATAAATCGTATAGTGATATTCCATCTTTTAATGGGGCACTGTTTTTTTGTTCTAGATAGTCATTTACTTCTTTGATTGGCGTTACTTTGGTATTTTGAAGAAGATTGGTTACTTCTCTTATCCTTTGTTCTTTTTGGGTTAAGCGATGATAAGCATCTTCTTTTATTAGCCCGATTTGATAACCGTATTTTCTCAATCTTAAATCGGCATTATCGTGACGCAATAGAAGTCGATACTCTGCACGAGAAGTTAGCAGACGATAAGGATCTTTTACTCCTTTGGTTACTAAATCGTCGATTAAGACTCCAATATACGCTTCATTTCTTTTTAATATCAACGGGTCTTTTCCATCTAATTTAAGGGATGCATTGATTCCTGCCATTAATCCTTGGCATGCTGCTTCTTCGTATCCACTGGTACCGTTGATTTGGCCTGCGGTATAAAGTCCTTCGACGAGTTTTGTTTCTAACGTTTGTTTCAACTGTTTGGAATCGATGGCATCGTATTCTATGGCATAAGCATACTTTTTTATCACAGCGTGTTCTAATCCACTTAAACTATGAACCATTTCTTCTTGAATTTCGTGAGGCATACTTGTAGAAAATCCTTGTAAATACATATCATCGTAATAAATACTTTCTGGTTCTAAGAACAATTGATGGCGTTCTTTGTCGCTGAAACGAACCACTTTATCTTCAATCGATGGGCAGTACCTTGGGCCAATGCCTTCGACATAGCCTCCATACATACTCGATTCCTTTAAATGCTCTTTAATAATTTGATGGGTTTTTTCGTTTGTATAAATTAAATGACATGGTAGTTGCTCTTCGATCTGATAGTTTGCAGGATGATCAAAGGAAAAACTGTGGAGTTTTGTTTCATCGCCTGGTTCTAATGACATTTTGGTAAAGTCGATACTCTTTTTTTCAATTCGAGGAGGTGTTCCTGTTTTTAATCTTAGAATATGAAACCCTAATTCTTTCAGGCGATCACTTAGATGAAGAGATGGTTTTTCTTCGTGAGGACCACTAGACTTTTTCGTACTTCCTACTAATATCATGCCTTTCATGTATGTTCCCGTTGTCAATATTACTACTTTGGCCATAATCTTTGTCCCGTCCAATAACACAATTCCACGTATTTTCTTATCTTCAACGATCAGATCTTCTACCATACCTTCATAAATGGTTAAGTTCTTTGTGGTTTCTAACGTTTGAATCATTTCTTTGGGGTATACTACTTTATCTGCTTGTGCTCGTAGTGCCCAAACAGCAGGACCCTTTTTGGTATTCAGCATTTTCATTTGGAGAACACTTTTATCGATGTTTTTGGCCATTTCTCCACCTAAAGCATCGATTTCACGAACGACAATCCCTTTAGCAGGTCCACCAATCGATGGATTACAAGGCATGTCTGCAATATTTTTTTTATTTCCTGTTATTAATAACGTTTTTTTGCCAAGTCTTGCACAAGCTAGTGAGGCTTCACAGCCAGCATGTCCTCCACCTACGACAATTACTTCGTATTCCATACTTCTTTCTTCCCTTCTTTTATTTTCCTAAGCAAAATTGACGAAACAATTGATCGATCAATTCTTCGGAATAGGTATCTCCCGTTATTTCTCCTAAAGTTTCCCATACTCTTTTTATATCTATTTCTACCATATCTATTGGCATCTTTTGTTTTAAGGCTTCTTCAATATCTGCTAAAATGCTATATGCTTTCTTGGCAAGAGATATTTGTCTCGTATTACTTAAATAGTTGTAATCTTGAAAATCGATTTGGTCATTATAAAATAGTTCTTTTATTTTCTCTTTTAATGGGATAATTCCTGCTTCTTCTTTGGTATTGGTATAGATAATGTGTCGATCTTTGATTTGATCTAGATCTAATTTCGTTGGTAGATCATTTTTATTTACAATAATAATAGATGTTTTCTCTTTCGTTTGATCTAACAGACTCCGATCTTCTTCTTGTAGAGGCTCATTTTGATTTAATACTACTAGAACCAGATCAGCTTCTTTTAATAATGCGAAACTTTTTTCTACCCCTAGTTTTTCTACAATGTCTTCTGTTTGTCGAACGCCTGCCGTATCCATGATGTTTAATTGAATGCCATCTATAGTGATCGTTCCTTCCACAATATCCCGAGTCGTTCCTGCGACATCCGTTACGATGGCCTTTTCTTCATCGAGAAGACGATTTAAGATACTACTTTTTCCCACATTTGGTCGACCAACAATGATCGTCTTGATTCCTTCTTTTATCATTTGTCCGTTTTCGCTACGCGTGATGATTTCGTTCATTTCTTGTCGCATAGTAACTAGTTCTTTTTCGATTTTTGTTATTGTCATTTCTTCGATATCTTCATATTCTGGGTAATCAATATTCACTTCGATAGACGCTAACAATTCCAATAGTTTTTTACGAAAGGATCTTATATAATTGGAAGTTTGTCCATTTAGTTGATGCATTGAAATTTTTCTTGCTTGTTCTGTTTTTCCTTCAATTAAATCCATGACGGCTTCGGCTTCTACTAAATCGATACGGCCGTTTAGAAACGCCCTTTTACTAAATTCACCTGGTTCTGCTAAGCGAGCTCCATTGGTTAGAAGAAGTTCTAAGATGCGATTCGTCGTCGCAATTCCTCCGTGACAATTAATTTCGACTACGTCTTCTTTGGTATATGTTTTGGGAGCTTTCATGATCGATACCAATACTTCATCTATCATTTCATTTTGATTTACTATGTGTCCATAATGGATTGTATGGCTTGGTACTTTGGTTAAATCTTTTCCATCCCAAAGTTTGTTTACTAGCGAAATCGCTTCATTTCCACTTATGCGAATAATAGAAATGGCTCCTTTTCCTAATGCTGTGGCAACTGCAGCAATGGTATCTTCCATCGTATCACTTCCCTCTTTCGGATTGTATTATATCATTTTTTTAGGAAATTGAATAGTTTTTTAGAAAGAAAAAAGAAGGGTTTATTCTTCTTTCCATTTAATCATCACAGCTCGATTAGGTTCTTCTCCAACGCTTTCTGTATATACTTTTGGATGATCTTTTAATACGGTATGAACTATTCTTCGTTCGTACGAATTCATCGAATCAAGTTTTACTTCAATTTTGGTCGTAGCGACTTCTCTTGCAACTTTCTTAGCAAGTCTTTCGATATCTTTTTGTTTATTTTGTTTATATTCTGATACGTCTAATGTAAACGGGAAAAATTGATCGATTTGCGTTTGAACGGCTTGTCTTGTTACGATAGTCAGAGCTTCTAATGTTCGTCCATTTTTACCTATCAATATTGCATTGTTGTCGGCATAGAGAACATACGTTACTTGATCAGGACGTCTTTTGACTTCGAGTTTGATAGATAGTCCCATCTTTTTGGTAATCTCGATTAGAAATTCTTTAATAAACTGAATGACTTCTTCTCTTTCAATAACTTCTATTTCTACTTTTTTGCTTTTAAAAAGTCCTGTCGATTTCATTTCTTTTTCTGTAATATATAAATTTTCTTGTGTTTCACGAAGATCATTCATCGCTTGATTAATCGCGTCTTCTTTTGTTTTTCCTATATAACTATGCTTTTCCATGGGCATCTTTACTCCTTTTGACAATTAAGTTTTGAACGACGGTGAAAAGATTTGTCGTAATCCAGTAAATCCCTAATGCGGCTGGCATAAAGAGACCCATGATGATGATCATTCCACACATAATTAATGGCATATGTTTCATTGCAGGATCGCTTGTCGTACTAGTGGTATTTAACTTAAATGAAAAATATGTTGAGATAGCAATGCATAGTACTAAAACGATATAAGCATAAAAGTTTTCTTTAGCAAATCCAACCATTGGAGTCGTTCCTAATTGTAGAAATAAGAATTTTTCTTCAAAAATGGCAGGGACTCTATTAATGGCTTCTAAGAAAGCAATGAATAACGGCAATTGCAAAAAGGCATACAAACATCCAGATAAAGGATTGATATTATATTTTTTATAAATCAAAGTCATTTCTTGACTTTTTTTCATCATGGTTTCTTGATCTGTCTTTCCTTCATATTTCTTTTCGATACGAGCAATTTCTGGTTGGGCTTTCTTAATTAGTTCTGATTGTAGTGCTGTTTTTCTTGTAATCGGATAAGCTATGAGTCTTATAGCAAGACTTACAAATATTAACGATAATCCATAGCTACCAATGTATTTTCCTAACCAAAGAATGACAAAAGCAAGGGGTTTTACGAGCAATGTTGCCCAAAGTCCTTCATACTTGCCAGAATTCATTTTAAATTCACTACACTCTGGCAATTCATCTATTTTCACTTTGTTTTCTTCATAGATTTTTATCGTTTCTTGATCTTTTGGCCGACATAAGATGTTTTCCGTTAAGTTTTGTCCTGTTTCAGGGTTTTTTACTGCCTTTTTATTATTGTCTGTCATTGTTTTGGTGCATCCTGTTGAAATCACTAATAATAAAATGAGAAGTACTACTTTCCATTTGTTTTTATTTTTCGGCATTGGTTTTCTCCTTTTCTTGATTGTTTATTTTCCTTATTATATTAAGGAACGATGCTTCTAATTCTTGATAAGAGCTATCTACACAGCTCTTTCTTATTATTATAATATAATCTCTATTATTTTGGTAGAGTTTTTTATGTTTATCTATGATATTTCTCATCTGGCGTTTTAAATGATTTCTTACCACAGCATTCCCTACTTTGGTTCCTACCGATATTCCAAAACGATAATTATTTTCTTTATTTGCTTGATAATAAAGGACAAAATGATGGTTTTTATTCCCTACTCTTTTTTCAATGATTCGGTTAAAATCACGGTTTTCTTTGACGATATTTTTCTTTTTCATGACTCCTCCACTTATATAAAAAAACCACCGTTTTCGAGTGGTATTCTTATTTTGATAATTGTTTACGACCTTTTTGACGACGTCTATTAATGATTCCTGCTTCCATTCTTGCAAAAAATCCATGTTTTTTCGCTTTTTTACGATTATTTGGTTGATAAGTTCTCTTCATTCTTTCCACCTCCAGACATAAATCTACATTATTATAATCAAAAAAATATTCGATTGTCAATGAAAACCATCAATTTATTTGATTATTCTATTTTATTTTTTCCACATTATTAACAGACCTGTTTATATCTTTTTTCACCATGTTGATAATTTTTTTTGCCTCTTGTGGAAAAAATGGGAATTTCTTTTTTATATAACTATTTGGTTTGTGGATAAGATTGTGGAAATCATGTGGATAATCTTTTTTTTCTATTTTTAGTCTTGCTATTCATGTGGAAAATAGATACAATAATGGTGACTTTGATAATTCTATTCGCTTGTTAGTTATTAGCTTACAAGTACAGGGGAAGTGGTAGGATGGATGTCGTCGTTTTATGGACGAATTTTTTAAATCAAATAAAAACGGAAATTACATCGCTTTCTTTTGAGACTTGGTTTAAGGAAACGGAACTTTATGAACTGAAAGATGGGAAAGCAAAAGTCATTGTACCAATGCCTATACATAAAAAGCATTTGCGTGACAATTATCAGGAGTTAATGATTGAAACTCTCAATCATGTTACTGGTACAAACTTTGAAATAGAGTACTTTTTAAAAGATGAAATCGAAGAAGTGGAATCTAATTCTTTAGAGATCAGTGATGGAGTAGGGAAGATGGTTATTTCTAGTGGAGTTCCTTACAATAATCCAATCGATTCTAATCTTAATAAAAATTATAATTTTGATAATTTTATTGTTGGAAATAGTAATAAGTTTGCTCATGCGGCAGCTTTATCTGTCGCCGAAAATCCTGGAAAAATGTATAATCCGTTATTTATTTATGGCAATAGTGGGCTAGGGAAGACACATCTTATGCATGCGATCGGGAATTATATCATACAAACTTCCAATAAAAAAGTCCTCTATGTTACGAGTGATCAATTTATTCAAGATTTCATTGGTATTAATAAGAAAGATTCATCTGGTACGAATTTTAATTATGTCGAGTTTTTCAAAAATAAATATCGCAATGTCGATGTTCTCATCATTGACGATATTCAATTCTTAGGAGGAGCAACACAGACACAGCAAGAGTTTTTTCATACCTTCAATACACTATATAGTGATAGTAAACAGATCATTATTTCTTCAGATCGATCTCCTGATGATTTAAAATTGTTGGAAGACCGTCTTCGAACTCGGTTCTGTTGGGGATTAACTGTCGATATCTTTCCTCCTGACTTTTCCCTTCGAGTCGCTATTCTAAAGAAAAAAATATCCGCAGGATCTGTGGAAAAAAATATTCCTGAAGATGTCATCGAATACATTGCTTCCAACATGGGAAGTGACGTAAGACAGCTTGAAGGGTCCATTACGAGACTGGTCGCTTATTCTACTATTATGGGTGGTGCTTCGATCACAGTAGAACTTGCCATTGAAGCATTAAAAGACTATATTAACAAAGGAATCAGCGAGAAAGATGATGTAAGACGGATTCAAAAAGTCGTCAGTGAATACTTTCAAATTTCTATGGAAGATATTCGGTCAAAAAAGAGAAGTAGCAATATCGCTTTTCCAAGGCAAATTGCTATGTACCTTTGTCGCAAAATGACAAACGAATCCTTTCCTAAAATAGGAACAGAATTTGGTGGAAAAGATCATTCTACAGTCATGCATTCTGTCGATAAAATAGAAAAAGAAATTGCTACCAATAAAGAACTTTTTAATATTATCGAAAAATTGAAGAAGGATATTGGGGGAGGGTAGTTGTGGATTTTCATTCATTTTTCCACAACTTATCCACAAGAAAAAAAAGATAAAACTACTTGTTTATCACGGAAAAAAAGAATTATCCACATTTTCCACAGTAATAATATAAAAACATATATAAGAAAGAAGGAATATTATATGAAATTAACGATTAAAAAAGAAGTATTACTAGAAGCATTAAATAAAGTTAGTAAAGCCATTTCTACTAAAAACTTAATTCCTGTATTAGCAGGTATTCGATTTGAACTTACAAAAGAAAAGTTGATTTTAACTGCTAGTGATAATGATATTACGATTCAAACTTTTATTTTAAATGATGATAAAGAAAAAATGACAGTAGAAGAAGAGGGTAGTATTATTATTCAAGGAAAGTATGTTTTAGATATTGTAAGAAAATTACCTGATGACTATATTCATATTGAAGTCATCGATGAATTAAAAATTCTTATCTATACACAGAATAGTGAATTTAATTTAAATGGGATTAATGAACGGGAATACCCAAATATTAATCTTGAGGAAAATAAAAAACCAATTATTTTATCGAGTAAAGTATTTAAAGATATCGTTTATCAGACTTCGTTTGCAGCATCTACAGACGAATCAAAGCCAGTGTTAACAGGAATCAATTTTAAAATAGTTGGCAACGTTTTAGAATGTAATTCTACGGATAGTTATCGTTTGGCTCGGAAAATTATCAATTTAGATTCTGTTATTGAAGAAAATTATAATGTGGTTATTCCTAGTAAAAACTTAGTTGAGTTTACTAGAATTATGGGGGAGACGGTTCCTACACTTGAGTTACATATCTTTAATAATAAAATTCTCTTTAAGTACGATAATATATTGTTTCAATCTAGGCTTATTAATGGAACTTATCCTAATACTTCTAATCTGATGCCTGATGAAAGTATGCTTACTATTACGGTTCCTTTAACGGCATTTTATAATGTGATCGATCGAGCTAGTATTTTAACTAGTGATAAAGAAAAGAACATTGTTACCTTAGAAACAGTGGATAATAAGCTTATATTAAGGTCTAGTTCTTTGGAAATTGGCCGAGTAGAAGAAAAAATGGATGTTGTTAAGAATAATCAGGAGAATATTCGAATTTCTTTTAGTGCTCGTTATATGATGGAGGCTTTGAAAAGTTTTTCCACAGAAACGGTGGAACTTCACTTTGTTGGGGAAGTAAAGCCAATCATTATTAAAGATCCAAATGATGGTACATTAACGCAGTTAGTTTTACCAATTCGTACATATTAAATATGAAGAATTTACGAAAAAGAAAGTAAATTCTTTTTTTTTCGTGTTTTTTCGACATAATTCTTCTTTTTTCGACAATTCTTTGTGCTAGGTTAGTGGCTATAACTTTTTCAAGTTATTGAAGGGGGTGATGTTATGGATTGTTATGAAATCAATGAAGATACGCTTGCCATTTTGCCTGATGGTCATTATACTTCAAAGGTTATTGAACAAGATACTACTTATTTGATTCCTAGAAATCCTTATCGTATTATGGATGATAGTTGTCAGTATTTTGGAAGTAGTTTTGATGGAAGAGAAAAAGGAAGTAAGAGTATTCTTGGTTCTAGTTATAAGGTTCCCATTATCGTTGAAGAAATACGAGGACTTATCTTTTTTCCAACTGTTTCTAGAACCAAAGAAGAGTGTTGTTGGATTGGATTAAATCACGTAAAATCCTATGAAAAAAGTGGTACTAATACGAAAATTATTTTTCATAATAACAATTCTATTGTTGTTCCAGTATCGTATCAGTCTTTTCAAAATCAACTATTTCGGGCGACAAGATTAGAATCTGTTATAAAAAAGAGAGTAAATAAGTAAATTTGCTCTCTTTTTGTAGGAAAAAACGAATATTTATGATATAATAATCTTGTATGTATAGGAGTATTTGTAATAGGGGATAGGTGATTTTATGGGGTTTTTGAGGCGTTATAGATGATATTACAGAAAATTCACTTAATAAATTTTAGAAATTATCCTAAATTATCTCTTAAATTAAATCCCCATATTACCATTTTTATCGGTAAAAATGCTCAAGGTAAAACAAATCTTTTAGAAAGTATCTATATGTTGGCACTTACTAAATCTAATCGAAGTGGATCCGAACAAGATTATATTCGATTTGGATCTAGTATGGCTAAGATAAAGGGAACTGTTAAACAAGATCGAATTTTAAAAGATTTGGAACTATGGTTGTCTTGTGAAGGCAAAGGAAAACGAGTGTTTTATAACCAAGATGAGGTAAAGCGAATATCTGATTATATTTCGATGATGAATGTTATTTTATTTACACCCGATGATTTGGATATTTTAAAAGGGTCTCCTTCTATTAGAAGAAATCTTTTAAATATTGAGATAAGTCAAATTTCTAAAAGTTATCTCGATGCTCATAATCAATATAATCGCATTTTGAAAACACGTAATGAGTATTTGAAAATTATTTATACCAATGGACTTGCTGATGATGGATACCTTGCTATTTTGACAGAAAAACTTGTGCAAAAAGCGATTTTAATTTATCAGGCGAGATGGAATTTTTTAAATGAGATCAATCAAGAGATCGCTACGATTTATGAGACAATTACTGGTTTTCAACATTTACATATCGAATATTTACCTAATGTGGAATTTGCTTCTTTTCAGGAAACGGATATCTATACTACTTTAAATAAGAAATTCCTTTCTAATAGAAAAAGAGAGGAAAGCCAAGGGGTTACTTTGTTTGGTCCACATCGTGATGATTTTTCTTTTTATTTAGGGGATCTTGATTTAAAAATATATGGTTCTCAGGGTCAACAAAGATTAGCTGTGATAGCGTTTAAACTTGCCGAGATAACGATTTTTTATAAAAAGACAGGTACTTATCCAATTTTATTATTAGATGATTTATTTAGTGAGATTGATAAAGCAAAGAAAAATCGGTTATTGAAGTACATCTGTGGCGAGATGCAAACAATTATTACTGCAACAGATTTATCTGATATGAAAAGAGATTTGTTGATGGATGCGACGATCTATGAAGTGATAGATGGTACGTTAAGAGAGAAAGTGGGGAAGAAAAATGGAAGAAAATGAAAAAGTAACAAATACCTATGATTCTTCATCGATACAAGTACTTGAAGGATTAGAAGCGGTTAGAAAACGGCCGGGCATGTACATCGGTACTACTAGTGAGAGAGGGCTTCATCATTTGGTTTGGGAAATTGTCGATAATTCCATTGATGAAGCGTTGGCAGGGTATGCCGATGATATCGAAGTTACTGTCGGACAAAATAATACGATTACTGTTGCCGATGATGGACGTGGGGTTCCCGTCGGCATTCACCCTAAAACGGGTAAATCGACTGTTGAAACTATTTATACCGTTTTGCATGCTGGTGGTAAATTTGGTGGAGGAGGATACAAAGTATCTGGTGGTCTCCATGGTGTTGGTGCCAGTGTCGTCAATGCTTTAAGTGAGTGGTTAGAAGTTCGGGTCTACAAAGAAGGAAATGTCTATTATCAAAAATTTGTAAATGGTGGACATCCCGTTGAAGATCTCAAAATTATTGATTCTTGTTCTCCTGAACGTACAGGTACGACGGTTACCTTTAAACCAGATCCTGATATTTTTCAGGAAACGACCGTTTTTAATTACGATGTATTAAAAACAAGATTGCGTGAGCTTGCCTTTTTAAATAGAGGTCTTCGTATTCAATTAATCGATGAACGAGCAGATGATAAAAAGGATTCTTTCCTTTATGAAGGTGGAATTTCAGAATATGTAGAAATGCTTAATCAGAATAAAAATCCTATTCATCCTACGATTATTGATGTCATGGGGAAAGAACAAGATATTTCTTTAGAGGTTGCTTTACAGTACAATGAGTCTTACAATGCAAGTATTTATTCTTTTGTCAATAATATTACGACACCAGAAGGTGGAACGCACGAAGATGGGGTAAGACGAGCTTTAACACGAATTCTCAATAAATATGCTACGACAAATGGGATGTTAAAGAACAATGATGATCCGTTGTCTGGAGAAGATGTTCGTGAAGGAATTACGATGATTATCTCTTGTAAACATCCTGATCCTCAATTTGAAGGTCAGACAAAGACAAAATTAGGAAATAGTGAAGTACGTAGTATTGCTGATAAAATTTTCTCTACGACGTTCGAGCGGTTTTTATTGGAACATCCCGATGAGGCAAAAATCATTGTCGATAAAGCAATGACTGCTGCTAGAGCGAGGGTTGCTGCTAAAAGAGCAAGAGAGTTAACGAGAAGGAAAACGGCTTTAGAAGTATCCAGTTTACCTGGAAAACTTGCGGATTGTTCTAGTAAAGATGCATCGATTTGTGAACTTTTTATTGTCGAAGGGGATTCCGCTGGTGGTAGTGCAATCGGTGGAAGAGATTCAAAAACACAAGCAATTTTGCCTTTAAAGGGTAAAATATTGAATGTGGAAAAAGCACGTCTTGATCGCGTTTTAGGAAATGATGAAATTCGTTCTTTGATTACTGCACTTGGTACTGGTATAGGTGAAGAGTTCGATATTTCTAAACTTCGTTATCATAAGATTATCATTATGACCGATGCTGATGTCGATGGTGCTCATATTGCAACGCTTCTTTTAACGTTCTTTTATCGGTTTTTTAGACCACTTATTGAGCATGGTCATGTTTATATTGCTCAACCACCTTTATTTAAGGTAGTGACGGGAAAAGTGGTTAAATACATTCTCGATGATAAAGAGTTGGACAGTTATCTTAAAACGTTACCGGAAAATACAAAACGTGAAGTTTCACGTAACAAAGGTTTAGGTGAGATGGATCCTGAGGAGCTTTGTGATACGACGATGTCTTCTGATAATCGGACTTTGTTAAAAGTTGAGATTGAAGATGCGATTGTTGCTGATCAAGTATTCCAAGTATTGATGGGTGAAGAAGTAGAACCACGTAAGAAGTTTATTGAAGAAAATGCTATTTATGTACAAAATTTGGATGTGTAGTGGGGGTGATGTAATATGGAAAATATTGAAAATATGGAAAGTAAACTAATTAATGTTAATATTTCGGATAAAATGCAATCGGCTTTTCTAGATTATTCGATGAGTGTTATTGTTGCTCGTGCTTTGCCTGATGTTCGCGATGGTTTGAAACCTGTTCATCGACGCATTTTATACACGATGTTGGAGGAAGGCTTTACGCCTGATAAAAAGTATGTTAAGAGTGCCAATACAGTCGGAAATGTACTAGCACACTATCATCCACATGGGGATACTGCTGTCTACGATACGATGGTGCGTATGGCACAGGACTTTAATTATCGTTTTCCACTTGTCGATGGTCACGGTAACTTTGGTTCGATTGATGGTTATTCAGCGGCAGCACAGCGTTATACGGAAGCAAAATTATCAAAGATTTCGATGGAGCTTTTAAAAGATCTCAATAAAAATACGGTCGATTTTGTGGATAACTACGATGGAGAACGAAAAGAACCATCTGTTTTACCATCTCGATTTCCCAACATTTTAGTCAATGGTACGATGGGTATTGCTGTTGGTATGGCTACCAATATTCCTCCTCATAATTTAGGTGAAGTGATCAATGGTTGTATTGCAAAGATTGATAATCCACTTATTACTACAGAAGAATTGATGGAGTATATTAAAGGTCCTGATTTTCCAACTGGTGGTATTATTTTAGGAAATAGTGGTATTCGTAAAGCTTATGAGACGGGTAAAGGTGTTGTTGTTATTCGGGCTAAGGCTTATATTGAAGAGCATAATAATCGTCAGAGAATTGTCATTACCGAAATTCCTTATCAAGTGAATAAGACATCTCTTATAACGAAGATCGCTGATTTGGTACGAAATAAGCAAATAGAGGGTGTTTCTGATCTTCGTGATGAAACAGACCTTAAAGGTATTAAAATCGTTGTAGAGGTCAAAAAAGAGGCAAATGCGAACGTTGTATTGAATAATTTATATAAATATACGCAACTACAAGTTTCCTATGGAATTAATCTTTTAGCACTCGATGATGGACAACCTAAGGTATTGACTTTAAATGAAATTTTAGAGAAATATCTTAATCATCAAAAGATGGTTATTATCCGAAGAACGCAATTTGATTTAGATAAAGCAGAGCGACGCGCCCATATTTTGGAAGGATTGAAGATTGCTCTTGATCATATTGATGCCATCATTGATTTGATTAAAAACTCGAAAACAGATGAAGAAGCTGCTAATGGATTGATGAATCAATATCATTTGAGTGAATCTCAGGCTCAAGCTATTTTGGAGATGAAACTTCGTCGTTTGACTGGTTTAGAGAAGGAAAAAATTGAATCTGAACTTGCTGAACTTATGAAGACGATTGAAGATTTACGTGCTATTCTTGCTAGTGATGAACGTATTTTAGGTATTATTAAGGACGAGATGATTGAAATTCGGGACAAGTATTCGGATGAGCGAAGGACGGCTATCGATATGACGGCGATCGAATATATTGAAGATGAGTCGTTAATTCCTGTGGAAAACATTGTTATTACTCTTACCAATAAAGGGTATATTAAGCGAGTTCCTGTGGATACTTATAAATCACAAAATCGTGGAGGAGTCGGCGTTAAAGGGATGACGACGAATGAGGAAGACTTTGTGGAACATTTGGTTTCTATGGAAACTCACGATTATGTGTTATTTTTCTCTAATAAGGGTAGAGTATATCGTATTAAGGGTTACGAAATTCCAGAATATGGAAGACAATCTAAGGGTCTACCTATTGTTAATCTATTGTCTTTAGATAAAGATGAATATGTTAATTCGTTGATTTGTATTCGTGCGGATGATGAAGCTAAGTATTTATTGTTTGTAACAAAAGGTGGACTTGTGAAACGTACAGATATTAGTGAATTTGATAATATTCGTACGAGTGGTAAGATTGCAATTATTCTTAAAGATGATGATGAATTGATTGCTGTTCGTAAAACAACAGGGGATAATCAGATCATTATTGGTACTAGCAGTGGTCGTATGGTTCGTTTTGAAGAAAGTGAAATAAGAGCTATGGGACGTAGTACTTCTGGAGTAAGAGGTGTCGATTTAGGAGATGCTCGCGTTGTTGGTAGTGAAGTTGTTTATGATGATCAACAAGTGTTAATTGTTACAGAAAAAGGATATGGCAAGAAGACTTCTATTTCTGAATATCGTTTAACACATCGTGGTAGTAAAGGTGTTAAGGCATTAAACATTACTGAGAAGAATGGTAATATGGTTGCTTTGAAATGTGTTTATGGTGATGAAGATCTAATGATTATTACGGATAGTGGTATCATTATGAGGATGCCTATGGAACAAATTTCTACTTTAAAAAGAGCAACACAAGGTGTTCGTCTCATCAATTTGAAAGATCAACAAAAAGTAGCTACTGTCGCAACTCTTGCCAAAGAAGAGGAATCTTGCAATGATGAACAGAGTGTATCTATGGAAAACGAAACTGAATAAAGTTACATAATATTTATAGCAAGTATAGCAAGGCTAATTACAAATAATAGCCTTGCTATTTTTTTGGCATACAATTCATTCAAGTGACAAAAACTGTGGATAAAATATTTTCATAATATAAAATATTGTGTATAATTTTACTAAAGAAGTAATTTTCTATATGGTTATTGCTATATTATTTTAAAATGTCGAGTTAAATTGGGTTTATTAAAGCGTGAATATTCTCATAAAGTTTCGTTAATTTATATTACTTTATTTTGTATTTTAAAAGTATTCTTTTATCGTATTAGTTAATAATATAGACTGTAATTGTGATGTTTCACGTGAAACATCAGATATAAGTTTCCGTTTTTACTATAAATACGAGATCGATTTATATAAATAAATTCTAATCATGTAATTTGGAAGACGAATAGCGATACTATTTATGCTAAACTTGAAGTTGCATAACTGAATATGACTTTTATAAATAGCAATTTATATAATTATCAATCTTTTATCTAACGATCGGTTTTTTATGAGAAGTTAAAAGATATCATAATGTTTCACGTGAAACATTATATGAATATAATTCTGAATGTTCGTTTGAACTATATTGTACTTCAAACTTAACTTCATATTTTTATGAAAAGAGTTTGTTTTTTAAAACTGATAGATTCATAATAATGCGATATGTAAATTCTTATACAATGTTTCACGTGAAACATTGTATTCTTTTTAAAACATTGATGCTTTGGCTTGTATAAAAGAGAAGTTCGTTTCATATCATATAGAACAATAATATTGGAACTGCTTAAAACAAAAAAACAAGAAAGGTGGCATGCGATTTAAAATAATCATCGTTTTCTATAATGTTTCACGTGAAACATTATAGATGGTATTTATTAAATGTTGAAAGTTATGGGATGTTTCAAAGATCTAATTTTCCAAGCTTTATGTTTTTATATCGTTCTAAACATATAGAAATTATTTCCCGGGAAATATTACTATAATATTTGTACTTTTAAAAGTCTTTTTATCTGTAAAATTTTAATGTTAAAGTGTACAATTTTGATTTCGATGTTGATATTTTATTTTTTAATTTACGTATTATGTTAAGTTGTATTGATACTAAAATAGTTGCATCAATTAATAAAATATATTATGATGTTGATGGTGCAATGAATGTGATCGGAACCAGGTCAGGATTGGAAGATAGCAGCCTTAACGATTTTCATTCATGTGCACCTTTCTTGTATATAAAGTGAGGAAATTAGTATGTCTGATATTGAATATATGAATGTTGCTTACGAGCAAGCTTTGATTGCGTATAACATGAACGAAGTGCCTGTTGGTGCAATAATTGTTTATCATGGCCAAATTATTGCGAAGGCTTATAATCAAAAAGATTCTTCTAATTGTGTTACGAACCATGCGGAAATTTTAGCGATAGAAGAGGCGAGTCGTTTTTTGAAAAATTGGCGTCTTAATGAGTGTATTATGTATGTTACACTTGAACCTTGTCCTATGTGCGCGAGTGCTATACAACAGGCTCGGATTGATACTCTTTATTATGGTGCTTCTGCTATTAATAAGGATAATTTGGAAATTGTGGATAAAATTTTTAATAGTGTTAATGCAAATCAAAAGGTTTGTTTAAAAGCTCCTGTATTAAAGGATCAATGTACAAAGTTACTACAAGATTTTTTTTCTAAAGTAAGAAAATAGATGTTTTTAAGACGAAAAAACGTTTGGTATAATTTTTGATAAAATTATTTCCTGGGAAATAAAAAGCGTGATATAATACTATTGTTTTATTAATTTCGTTTTCATATTGTGGGGGTGAATTATGTATCAGGCACTTTATCGTAAATATAGACCTTCTTTGTTTAAAGAAATTGCTGGGCAACAAGTTGTTATAAAAATTTTACAAAATGCTTTAAAAACTTCTAAGATAAGTCATGCTTATTTGTTTTCTGGCCCACGTGGTACTGGTAAAACTACCATTGCTAAACTTCTTGCTAAAGCTGTAAATTGTTCTAATTTGCAGGATGGTGAACCTTGTGGTGTATGTGAACATTGTATTGATGCTTCTTCTAAAGAGTGCGTAGATATTATTGAAATCGATGCTGCTTCTAACAATGGCGTTGATGAGATAAGGGAGTTAAAAAATAAAATTAATTTGGTTCCTAATTCATTAAAATATAAAGTTTATATTATTGATGAAGTTCATATGTTGTCCATTGGTGCGTTTAATGCTTTGTTGAAGACGTTAGAAGAACCACCTGAACACGTTATTTTTATTTTAGCAACGACGGATCCTCAAAAAGTTCCTGTTACGATTGTTTCGCGGTGTCAATGTTTTTCTTTTAAAAAGATAAATTTTTCTGATATGGTGGAAAAATTGAGCGAAGTAGCAACAAAAGAGCATATTTCTATTGACTCAGATGTGATCGATGAAATTGCTCGTTATGCCGATGGTGGTATGAGAGATGCTCTTGGTCTTCTTGATCAACTTAGTTCTTATACTTTGGATACGATTACATTAGATGATTTTAGAAGTGTTAATGGGTTGTTGTCTGATGATGATATTCTTCAATTGCTAAATTATGTCTTTCACCAAGATTTTAAATCTGTTTTAGATTGTTTTGAATCATTATATAGTACAGGGAAAGATTTTATTCAATTAACTAATCAAATGATTGAAATTTTGAGAAAACAATTGGTCGATTATTATATTTGTGATCAATCTTTAGTTGGAGATAAAGAACAATATTATCAATTGATTCTTAGGTTATCTGAAATCTTGGTTGATATGAAAAATGTAGGAAATGTTAAAGTGCTTCTCGAAATGACGTTGATAGGATTTATGAAATCACTTTCTTCCGATTCTTCTATCGAAAAAGAAATTTGCACTGACAATGTGGATAAAAGTAATCAGCCGATTCTTCCTAAAACAAAAGAAAAACCACATGTTGTGGAAAAGGTTGAACCAGTTTTGAATGAAACTTCCATTGAAAGTAACGAATCCTTGATTTCTCTTCGCATTAATAATACTTTTGCTAAGGCTTCCAAACAGATATTGCTTGATTTGAAAGAAAAATGGTCACAATTAAATGATTTTGTTTTTAATCAGGAATTTGGATACTTGGTTTGTATTTTGTTGGATGGTACACTTAGAGCAGCAAGTGATGAAAATGTGATTATTAGTTATCCGTATGATTCAATGGTGGAGAAGGGATATGGATGTATTTCTAAACTAGAGGAAATATTTACACGAGTATTTGGTATTTCGATTCATTTGGTTTTTATTACTGATGAAAGATGGAATCAGGAAAAAGCAGAGTTTATTCGGCGCAAAAATCAAAATGTGGCTTACGAGTATAAAAATGAACCGCAAGAAGTTGTCAACGAAGTTCAAATCGATTTGAAATCGGGACAATCTGAAATTTCGCGTAGCGCAATTGAACTGTTTGGTGATATAGTAGAAATAGAAAAAAATTAGAAAGAAGGAATTAGTATGAATATGCAAGCTCTTATGAAGCAAGCTCAAAATTTACAAAGAGATATGATGAAAGCGAAAGAAGAAATTGATCAAATGACTTTTGTTGGGGAAAGTTCTTTAGTTAAAGTTACTATTAATGGGCAAAAGGAAGTTTTGAAAGTTGAAATTGATAAAGAAAGCGATCTTTCTTGCGATGATTTAGAACTTCTTGAGGATATGTTTGTTGTTGCAATTAATGCAGCGATGAAGCAAGTAGATGATATTACAGAAAAAAAGATGGGCAAATTTGGTAATTCTATGCCTGGGTTATTTTAGGTATTATTATGTATCCTGAAAGTTTGCGTAATTTAATTGAATCATTTAAATATTTTCCGGGAATTGGTGAGAAGACTGCAGAACGTCTTTCTTTTTCTGTTTTAGATTTGTCTTCAGAAAAAATTGAACTGTTTAAAGAAAGTTTAAATGATGTGAAAGAGAAATTGCATTTATGTCCTAAATGCAATAGTTTAACGGATCGAGATCTTTGTTCTATTTGCAGTGATCCGTTGCGTGATTCTTCTTTGTTGTTAGTTGTAGAAGATGTGAGAAGTGTTTTTCTTTTTGAACGTCTCGGTATGTTTCATGGTCATTATCATGTTTTAGATGGATTGATTTCTCCATTAGATGGGATTAATCCTGAGGATATTCAGCTCGATAAGTTAATTGATCGCGTCAAAAACGGAGAATATTGCGAAATCATTTTAGCTTTTAAACCTAGTATAGAAGGAGAAACTACGGCACTTTACATTAAAAAGATTTTAGATGGTCTTCCTGTTATTGTTACACGGTTAGCTAGTGGTATTCCGATTGGTGCTGATATGGAATATATCGATGCTTTAACGCTTGAGAGAGCTTTGTCTGATCGTAAACAATTATCATAATTATTTTCTTTTTTCATAATTTTTAGTGGAGGAATAGTTATGAAAAAGGTTTTGGATTTTCTTAAACGTTTTGTGTTGGGTGCATTTGTTTTATATGGATATAATTTAATTGCTGGATCATTTGGGCATGTTGTCCCTATTAATATTATTACAATTGGATTAGTGGGGACGCTAGGTGTTCCTGCTTTATTTGCTTTAATTTTATTAAAAATTATTGCCTTTTAGGAGGTGTTTTATGTTAGAAGAATTTGTTATTGATCAGCCGCTTTTTTGTTCGGAAATAAAAGAAGCCGTTTTGAAAAATAGAAAAGTTTCTCATGCTTATTTGATCGAAAGCCACAATTATGAAAAAGCGCGGGAACTGGTTCTTGCTTTTTCGAAAGTTTTACTCAATTTGGACCATGAGATACATTGTTCACTTGAAAATAATCCGGATTTTAAGTGGATTGAGCCAGATGGTGGTTTATGGATTAAGAAAGAACAGTTGATCGATCTTCAAACTTCCTTTAAGACTAAATCTTTTGTGAATGGGCTTCGCGTTTATGTTATTTATGGTGCGGACAAGCTAAATAAGTCGTCAAGTAATGCTATGTTGAAATTTTTGGAAGAACCTTTTGATCAAATCGTTGCTATTTTAGTCACGCCGAATCGTTATCAAGTATTACCTACTATCGTTTCTCGTTGTCAAGTTTTTTCTTTAGAGGAAAAAAGGCATACTTTGGAAAAAACAACGTTTGTTGAACGTGTTATTGATTTTTCTCTTCTTTTAGAGTCGAAGGGAAGTAAAAGTATTGCTTTTCTTTCGCCGTTTTATCAAGATTTATTTGCAACGAGGGAATCTTCGCTTGAAACAATGAAAGTTTTGTTTCATCTTTATACCGATTTTTTTGAAATGTTGGTTAAAAATACTCACTTAGAAGATCTTTATCCAGAAGAATTGATAAAAACAATTACAGATCAGAATATTTATGATATAATAAACAAATTAAATGTGTTATCTGCTTATCAAGAACAGTTGAAATACAACGTCAATCTTAAAATGTGGTTAGATTCGTTTATTCTTTCGTTTGGAGGTGATAAAAGTGATCGAAGTAGTGGGAATTTCCATTAAGAAAAATGCTCGGGTTTATTATTTTTCACCGGAGAATTTGTCTTTTTCCATGGGTGACTTTGTTGTTGTTGAAACTGAAAAAGGGTTACAATTTGGACAAGTTGTGGCTTTGCCTCATAAAAGAAAGAAAGAGGATTTGGTTCTACCTTTAAAAAAAGTGGTTCGTTTGGCTTTGCCTAAGGATATAGAACAATATAAGAAAAATGTAATAGAAGCAGAAAAAGCCCTTGAAAATGGTAGAAAATTTGCAAAGCAGTTGGGTCTTTCGATGCGTTTTATTGATGCACAGTTTACTCTTGATCGTAATCAATTGCTACTTAATTTCGTTGCTGATGAGAGAATTGATTTTAGGGAATTGGCAAAACGACTTGCTCAACTTTATAAAACGAGAATTGAGTTACGTCAAATTGGTGTTCGAGATAAGGCCAAGGAAATTGGTGGACTTGGGCCATGTGGAAGATTTTTGTGTTGTAATACTTTCTTGACTGATTTTAATAGTGTGTCTATCAATATGGCTAAAAATCAATTTTTATCTTTGAACCCTACTAAGATTAATGGGGTTTGTGGAAGACTTCTTTGTTGTTTAAATTATGAGGATGAGATGTATACAGAACTGCGAAAAGGGCTTCCTTCTTTGGGAATGTTGTGTGAGACTCCAGAAGGATTAGGAAAAGTTACTTCTGTCGATGTGTTTCATCGAACTTACAAAGTAGATGTTAAGGGTAAAGGTATTGTGGTGATGGAAGAGGATAAATGATGGAAGTATTGCACGATTTAGTTGGTTATTCTGATCGAAAGATTTTTGAGGATACAGAGGGTTTTTCTTTTTCCTTAGATTCTGTTTTGTTGGCAAGATTTGTCTCTCTTCGTTTGACGGATAAAAACATATTGGATTTAGGAACTGGTACTGCTCCCATTCCTTTGATTTTATCTGTTCGTAGTCATGCTCATATTACAGGAGTAGAACTTCAAAAACGAAGTGCTGATTTAGCTAAGCGGTCTGTGAAATACAATCATTTGGAAGCACAAATCGATATTGTTCAAACGGATATGAAGGATTATGTTGAGCAAGTTTTACCCGAAACGTTTGATGTCATTACTGTAAATCCACCTTACTTTAAATACGATGCATCGTCGATTACGAACGTTTCTTATTCTAAGATGATTGCTCGGCACGAAGTGGCTATTACGCTTGAAGAAATCGTTTGTATTGCATCGAAGTTGCTTCGTCATCATGGCTGTTTGGCGATGGTTCATCGTGCGGATCGATTGTTAGATGTGTTAGAGGTTTATCGTCGTTATCATATTGAACCAAAACGGATTCAATTTGTTTTTCCGAAGATGGGAAGAGATGCTAACATGATTTTGATTGAAGGTAAAAAGAATGGGTCGTCAGGGGTTAAGATTGAAGAACCTCTTTACGTTCACAATGAAGATGATTCTTATACGGATATGGTTAAAGCTTTTTTTGAATGGAGGTAATCGTGGTGGTGAGTCAAAAAAGTTATCAAGATAATACAGGACATTTGTATTTAATTCCAACTCCTATTGGTAATTTGGATGATATGACAATGCGTGCTCTTAAAACGCTCGAAATGGTCGATTTTCTTTTATGTGAAGATACTAGAGTGACAGAACAATTGCTATCTCATTTTCATCTTCGTAAAAAACTATATAGTTGTCACGATCACAACGAAGATGATATGAAACAGTTTGTCTTGGAGAAACTAGAAGAGCATAAGGAAATTGGATTGGTTACGGATCGGGGAACGCCTATTATTAGTGATCCTGGATATAAGATTGTCGAAGAAGTGATCAAACATCATTTTCCTGTAATCGGTTTACCTGGACCAACGGCTTTTGTTCCTGCTCTGATTACGTCTGGTTTAGCACCTTCTCCTTTTCTATTTTATGGTTTTTTGAATGCCAAAAAGACAAAACGAGAGAAAGAATTATCTTCTTTAAAGCACTATCCATATACTATGATCTTTTATGAAGCTCCTCATCGTGTTTATGAGACACTTCAGTCTGTTTTGTCTGTTTTAGGAAATAGAAAGATTAGTTTACATCGTGAAATTTCTAAGTTATATGAGGAGGTGTATCGTGGTACGATTGAAGAAGTGTTACCACTTGTACCTACGATGAAAGGGGAAATGGTTTTTTTGGTCGATGGAAATCACGATACTATTGATTATAGTCATTTATCTGTTAAAGATCATGTCGTTCTTTATACCTCTTCAGGAATGAGTGATATGGAAGCGATTAAAGAAGTAGCAAGGGAGCGTCATGTTCCAAAAGCTACGATCTATCAAGAATATCATAGAGGGAAGTGATCATATGAAATTAATTGTAGGGTTAGGAAATCCTGGTAGGGAGTATGATAATACTAGACATAATGTTGGCTTTTTCATTTTAGATTCGTATTTAAAAGAAAGAGGGATTTCTCTTACAAAACATAAAATGAACGGTCTTTACCAAGAGGAATGGATTCGTTCAGAAAGGGTTATTTTTTTAAAGCCTCAATCTTATATTAATTTGTCTGGTGAAGTAATTTCTTTTTTTGTTTCTTATTATAAAATTTCGTTATCTGATTTATTGATTATTCATGACGATATGGATTTAATGCTCGGGTGTTTCAAGTTAAAAGAAAGAGGAAGTAGCGCGGGACATAACGGTCTTAAAAACATTGAACTTCATTTAGCTACAAGAGAGTATAACCGTTTGAAAGTGGGAATTTCTAAGAATAAGAATATGGATATGAAAGATTATGTTTTAGGAAAGCTATCGAATGATGAACAAAAGGTTTTGCAACATGTTGTTCTTTCTACGAATCAAGTA
The DNA here is from genome assembly GCA_964546995.1 of uncultured Muribaculaceae bacterium. Taxonomy (GTDB): domain Bacteria; phylum Bacillota_I; class Bacilli_A; order RF39; family UBA660; genus CAZJKO01. The sequence goes on from CAZJKO010000001.1 coordinate 37,785, forward strand.
ATCGATCGTTTTATCGATGGTGAATCATTTCAGAGTTTAATGAGCCAATTTAATCAAAAAAATGGTGATATGTAATGAAACCGCTTTTTGATTATTTACCACTTACTAAGACATCTAACATCGGATTAGTTGGACTAACGGATGGTTTTTTTAGTGCCTATTTAGTTCATTTGTTCCAACAGTCAAACCGTAATATTTTGATTGTTACTTCAACACTCTATGAAGCAAATCAATTGTTTTCGTCTCTTAGCTGTTATACTAAAGATGTATTGTTATATCCAATGGATGATTTTTTGACGAGTGAAGCCGTTGCAACATCGCCAGATTTAATGGTTCATCGTTTGGAGACACTCGATATTCTTACGAGCGATACTAATCCACATATTGTTGTTACGCATCTGATGGGGTATTTGCGTTATCTTCCAACAGTCGATGTTTATAAACGTAATACCCTTTCGTTAGAGATAGATATGGAAATCGGTCCCAAAGATTTGCAAAATAAGCTTTTTTCAATGGGTTATACTCGTGAGACGATTGTTACCAAAACAGGAGAAATAGGGGTTCGTGGTTTTATCACAGATATTTTCCCTGTATCTTCTTCCCATCCTGTGCGAATTGAATTTTTTGGTGATACGATAGAATCTATTCGTTATTTTGATGAAGAAACACAGAAATCTATCGAAGAAATCGATCACATTACGATTAAACCTTATACGGAATTTTTGGTCGATGAAAGAAACGATGATCTTTCTTTTAAACAAAAATTTTTAAAACAGTACTCCAAAAAGATATCTTCTCTTAGCGATTATATTGATCATCCTATTGTTGTTTTTAAAGATTACAATCAACTTGTTTTTTCCTACCAGAAATTAGAAGAAGAAATTTTGGAGTATCGAACAAATAAAGATGTTTCTTTTACGGACGATTATATGTTTTCTTTTGCTTCTCTTTATCCAAAAGAATGTATCCATTATATGACCATCGATAATTATGTTAGTTTTGCACGCGATTTGGAACTTGTATCTTTTGATGTGAAATCGATTTTGCCTTTTCATGAAAATATCGATTTGATTCGTTCTTTTTTAAAGGAAAGTTTGGATGCGTTAAAGACTGTTGTCGTTTGTTTAAAAGAATATCAGATCAAGAATTTTTTGAAACATATCGATTTACCTTACGTAGAAACGAACGAGTACGACATCTTTCCACAGAAATTGAATATTATTTCTAAGGAAATTATGCAGGGATTTATTTATCAGGATCTCGTTGTTTTGTCTGATAAAGATCTTTTTCATGTCAAGGCTTCTAAAAAATCTTATAAAACGAACTTTAAGTATGCATCTAAGATTAAAGATTTAACGAAGCTTTCGATCGGTGATTATGTCGTTCATCACGTTCATGGAATTGGTATATATAATGGTATTCGTACGCTTAGTAAGGGGTCTATTCAAAAGGATTATATCGAAGTGTTATATCGTGGAAAAGATAAGCTTTATATTCCTGTAGAAAAGATCGATTTACTTAGTAAATATGCAGGAGGAGAGGGGGCTGTTCCTAAAATTCATCAACTTGGAGGTAGTGAATGGAGTAAGACGAAGCAACGCGTTCGCAATAAAATTAAAGATATTGCAGATAAACTTCTTCGAATTTATGCAGAACGAGAAATTCGACATGGTTTTATGTTTAGTAAGGATACGATTTATCAGAAGCAATTCGAAGATGAATTTCCTTATCAAGAGACAAAAGATCAACTTCTTTCGATAGAGCAAATTAAGGAAGATATGGAATCTAGTCATCCGATGGATCGGTTGCTCTGTGGCGATGTAGGTTATGGTAAGACAGAAGTTGCATTTCGTGCTATTTTTAAAGCTGTTATGGATTCTAAACAAGTTCTTTATTTGTGCCCAACGACGATTCTTTCGAATCAACATTACGAAAATGCAAAGCAACGGTTTAAAAACTTTCCTGTACAGATTGCTCTTTTGAATCGATTTACCCCAAGGAAAGAAGTAAAACGCATTTTAGTGGGGTTAACTTCTGGTACGATCGATTTGGTGATTGGAACACATCGATTACTCGGGAAAGATGTTATTCCTAAAGATTTGGGGCTATTGATCATTGATGAAGAGCAACGTTTTGGGGTTACTCATAAAGAAAGGATTAAGGAGTATAAGACGAATGTCGATGTACTTACGTTAACTGCGACACCTATTCCTAGGACTCTTCAGATGTCTATGGTGGGTATTCGAAGTTTATCTTTGATTGAAACTCCTCCTGTGGATCGCTATCCCGTTCAAACTTATGTTATTGAAGAAAATGATCAAATTATCAAGGAAGCTATTTATAAAGAGTTATCTCGGGATGGACAGGTCTTCTTGCTTTATAACCGTGTGGAAACGATTTTAGAAGAAGTGGACCGTATTTCTCGGCTTGTTCCTGATGCAAGAATTACTTATGCCCATGGCAAAATGACTAAAACGGAACTTGAGGACCGCATGATTGCTTTTACCAATCACGAATATGATGTTTTGATTTGTACGACGATTATCGAAACGGGAATAGATATTCCTAATGTGAATACTCTTATTATTAAAGATGCTGATCGTTTTGGTTTGGCTCAACTTTATCAAATTAGAGGTAGAGTTGGACGTAGCAATAAAATTGCTTATGCTTATTTAATGTATCAGCCGTATAAGTTGTTGGGTGAAACGGCTATTAAGCGGCTTAATGTCATTAAAGAATTTACGGAACTTGGTAGTGGATTTTCTATTGCAACGAGGGATTTATCTATTCGTGGGGCCGGAGATATTTTAGGGAGTGAACAAGCTGGTTTTATTGATACTATAGGGATTGATCTCTACCTTAAGATGTTGCAAGAAGAGGTCGATCGTTTAAAGGGAAATGCTGTTTCAATGGATGATGAAGGTGGAGATGAAAAACCTCTTCTCGATGTTGAAACTCATATTAAAGATCAGTATGTTAGTGAAAATGATTTGAAGATTGAGATTCATCGTAAGATTAATGAAATTGATTCTTATGATAAATTGATCGCGGTTCAAAATGAAATAGAAGATCGTTTTGGAAAGATGGATGAAACTTTAATTATTTATATGTATGAAGAGTGGTTTGAAAAGTTAGCAAAACAATATGAGATTGAGAAAGTTCGGCAAACAAAGAATTCTATTGAATTAGTGTTTTCTTGTTCGATGTCTGAGAAAATTGATACAGAGGCTCTTTTTGTTCAGGCTTTTCACATTACTACGATGTTTCGATTTCAAGCAAAACAGAATCGTATGATTATCATCCTCGATACGATTAAATTAGATAAGCATCCGATTTATTACTTAACGGAGTTAATTTCACAAATTCGACTAAAGGTGTAATTTTGTTTTTCTTGACAATACTTTTTATCTTTTGTATTCTTGTAATGAGAATAGAAAAGGTGAAGTTATGGAGAAACAAACATCCGATTATCAAATTCAACATTTAAATAATTATAAAAATGCGATATTAGAGTTAATTCAGAATAATACCAATCGTTTTGTTCAAGATGATGTTATTCCTCTTTTTTCGAAGCCACCTTTAGATTCTATGGATGTTATTAAGGTTAAGTTTCTTTCGTTGGCAAAGGAATATCATTTCCTTTTGGATACTGAAGTGTTGGAAGATTTGCTCAATACGTATCGTGCTCATGTATTAAAGCAAATCGAGCGTTTAGCAGATAAACGAAAAGAGGAATATCAGCTTGTTGTTTCTTCGTTTCAGGGGGAAGGACGAAATGCAACGATTAAATTATCATCAAAACAGACAAAAGAAGTATCGAAAACATTTCTTTCTTCTTTTCAGGAAATGTTAGCTTCTAGTGTTAAAGATTTGCTTCTTTCGAAATGTTCTAGCTGTATATCCAAAAAGAAAACTAGTTCCTTAGATTCTTTAGAAGATACCTTTTATCAAGAGTGTCGTTCCTTTTTAGAAGAAAAATATTTAAGTCAAATGGTGTCGATACTTTCATTGAAACTTTCTTTCCGTGATCACGTTCTTATCAATACAATAAAAGAACAAGCAGAGCGTTATTTATTTACGAAAAAAAACTCTTATCTTTTGAACGAGAAATAGGGAGTGTCCTTTCGGACGCTCTTTTCTTTTTTTGTGTGGTTAACCAGTTGGAAATAATTACCAAGGTAATTCTGTCGTTAGAAATATATAATAGTGTTAGGGAAACAAAATTTAGGAAAAATAGGTATAAAGTTTCTTTTCTATGTGAAGAATAATTGATAGATAGAAAGTGAGGAATTAAGATGAAGCCAACTGGTGTCGTAAGAAGGATTGATGAATTAGGGAGAATTGTCATTCCAAAAGAAATTAGGCGAAGTCTACGTATTCGCGATGGGGAGAGTTTAGAAATTTTTGTTGAAAAAGACATGGTTGCTTTAAAAAAGTATTCTTCTATGAGCGATTTGGAAGATGTTGCCAAGCATGTTACTGAATCTATTTATCAGGCTTTACAGTTACCTATTTTGGTTACAGATCGCGATTGCTTTATTGCTGTAGCGGGTAATCTGAAAAAGAAATATTATGGTAAATCTGTTAGTAATACTTTAGAGAAAGTTCTTGTCGAAAGAGAGATGTTATGTGAATCCAAACCTAATAAAATCAATCTTAGCAATGATTTGATTGAAGAGGGATCTTATGTTATGTGTCCTATTTTGGTTGATGGAGATTCTGTTGGGCTTGTCATTATGATATCGTTTGAGAAACCAATTGGGGAGTTAGAAGAGAAGATTGCTCAAATTACTGCACAATTTTTAGGAAAACATATTGAAGGGTAAGCATCTTTGTGCTATAATGTTCATAACTTTATAAAGGCGAGGAAGAAAAGAGTACAATTGGCATTTTTTAAAGAGAGTCTTAGTTTGGTGGAATAAGATAAAAATAAGAATTGGAACATGGTTTTGGAGCTTGAAAATCGTTTACGATTTTTCGGTTATGCACGTTACGCAAGAGAGGTAGCTGTTTTTTAGCTATGAATTAAGGTGGTAACACGGTATTTCGTCCTTAGCGAGATATCGTGTTTTTCTATTTCCTTTTCTTTTCGTTTTCGTAAAGAAATATTTGATGTGAGGAGAATGAAGATGAAAGATACGTTTTATATTACGACCCCTATTTATTATCCAAGTGCGAATTTTCACATTGGTCATTGTTATACGACAATTGTGGCTGATGCAATCGCTCGGTATAAGCGTTTGATGGGATACCAAGTGTTTTTTCAAACAGGTACAGATGAACATGGTCAAAAGATTGAGCGCAAGGCGAAGGAGCAGAATGTTACTCCCAAAGAATATGTTGATCATATTGTCGATGATGCGAAAGATTTATGGAAAAGTTTGAATATTTCTTACGATTATTTTCTTCGAACAACGGATGAAAAACATGTTAAAATTGTCCAGAAAATTTTTAAAAAGTTATATGATCAAGGCGATATTTACAAAGGGGAATATGAGGGGCTTTACTGTACGCCATGTGAATCTTTTTGGACTGAGACCCAACTTGTCGATTCTAAGTGTCCTGATTGTGGTCGTGATGTTGAACTCGTGAAAGAGGAGAGCTATTTCTTTCGGTTGTCAAAATATCAAGATCGTTTGGTTGAATACATTGAAACTCACCCAGAATTTATTCAACCAGTTTCTAGAAAAAATGAGATGCTTAATAATTTTATTAAACCAGGATTATCTGATCTTTGTGTTTCTAGAACTTCTTTTAAATGGGGAATTCCTGTCGATTTTGATCCAGAGCATGTTGTTTATGTATGGCTTGATGCGTTGACGAACTATATCACGTCTTTAGGATATGGAACGCAAGATGATTCGTTATTTCAAACCTTTTGGCCAGCTGATTTACATATTGTGGGAAAAGAAATCACTCGTTTTCATACGATCATTTGGCCTGCTCTTTTGATGGCTTTAGATCTTCCATTACCAAAGCAAGTATTTGGTCATGGATGGTTGGTCATCAATGGGGATAAGATTTCTAAGTCTTTGGGAAATTATCAAGATCCACGTGAATATATTGAAGCATATGGTGTCGATGCGGTTCGCTATTTTGTTTTAAGGGAAGTTCCTTTTGGAAATGATGGGAATTTTTCTACGACGGCGATGATTCAAAGGACCAATAGCGATTTGGCGAATACTCTCGGTAATTTATTAAATCGTACGATTAGTATGGTTCATAAATACTTCGATGGAGTTGTTCCCGCACCATCAGATGTGCGAGGGGAGGATCAGGAACTTATACAAATGGCATTGGAACTATCTTCGAAGGTTGATATTAAAATGAATCAATTAAAGGTAGGAGAAGCACTGGAAGAAATATTCGATTTGTTACGTCGATGCAATAAGTATATTGATGAAACAACGCCTTGGATTTTAGCGAAGGATCCATCTCAAAAAGATCGCCTCGGTACGGTTTTATACCATTTATTAGAAGCAATTCGCTTTAGTGCTATATTGTTACAACCGTTTTTGCCTGATACAACGGATAAAATTTTTGCTCAATTGAATCAGGAAAATGGCGGGATTTCTTCTTTAAAGACGTTTGATGGAATGATTGTCGGATCTCATCTTTCTACTCCTGAAGTGCTTTTTAAACGTATCGAGGAATAATTGTCAAATGTTGTCTAACTTGAAAAATGATTTTTAAAATGTTTTGCTTTTTGTTTTATTTGTGCTATAGTGAAAAGGTAGTTCTTTTGTCGTTTTAGTATTTGCAGTAAATTATTTTTGGATAAGGAGCAGATATGATTCGTAAATTGAAAACTATTAGAATTGCTACGATTGCTTTTCTTTTGGTAATTGCTATTGTTACTTACTTTATTATTGAGGAGCAAAACATCGTTGATATTTTATACTTGGTCGTTGTTCTTTTTTACTTTGTGCGTTATCTATTGTTGCAAAGAAAGTATAAACGTATCATTTAGGAGATGGGGGGAATCATTTTCCCTTTTTCTTTTATTCGAATGGAGGTTATGGTTATGTTTATCGATACTCATTTTCATGTAGAACCAGGCGATGTGCAAGTTTTCATCGATGCGAGACGGGAAGGGGTTTGTTCTTTTCTTGTTTCTTGTTGTGATAAGGATAGTATTTTATCGTCTTCGGATTTGTTAAAGATGGATCCAGATCTTTATTTGGCATTAGGGTATCATCCTAGTGAAGCTTCTTCGATTGATGAAGATGATTTACGTTTTTTAGAAGCTACTATTCAAGAGCTTCCTCGTGTTGTTGCCATCGGTGAGATTGGACTCGATTATCATTATGGAAAGGAAAACCGCGAACAACAAATCGCTCTTTTTAAAAGGCAGTTGGACCTTGCTGTGAAGTTTTCTCTTCCTGTGGTTATTCATTCTAGAGATGCTACTTTCGATACGATTGAAGTTCTTAGAAAATATCCTGTTAAAGGGGTTATTCATTGTTTTAATGGTAGTTTGGAGACAGCAAATGAATACATCAAGATAGGATTTTTATTGGGAATTGGTGGTGTCGTTACTTTTTCGAATAGTAAGTTATATCAAGTTGTTGAAAAAATTCCTCTTTCTTCTTTTGTTCTAGAGACCGATAGTCCCTATCTTGCTCCTGTTCCTTTTAGAGGGAGTGTGAATGCTCCACGAAATATTCCTGTTATTGCGAAGAGAGTGAGTGAAATTAAGGGGGTTTCTTTACCAGAGATAGAGCGTATTACAACGGAAAATGCACGGTTGTTATTTGACTTAGAAAAGCATTTGTGATATCCTTTATGTAGATATTTGTTGAGGTGTAAAATGAAAAAAATGTTTACAAGACGAAAACTCTATTTTCTTTTTATTTTTTTCCTCGTTTGCTTTTTTATCATTGTTGCTAGTGGTAATCATCATACTAGTGTCATTACTTACAATGTGAATCGTGTGAAGTCTGTCGAAGCTATGCATATCGTTAGTAAGTATAATAATCTTTTAGAGAACGAGATTGCTCCTGTTTTTTATGATAATTTTGCGTTGCTTGTTCAAAATGGTAGTGATCATCCGGTTGGGTTCGTTGGAACTTTGACAGGATATGGTCCCGATTGTGTCGGTTGTGGTGGTAAGACAGGTTGTCCACCAAGGCAAGACGTTACCAATGGAAACATTTATTTTTACGATCAAGATTACGGGGAAGTAAGAATTGTTGCAACAGATAGTCAAATTCCTTGTGGTAGTATCGTGCGAATTTCCAATTATAAATTTTCGTCGACGCCTATCATTGCTATTGCTTTAGATCGAGGTGGTGCGATTAAGGGTAAGACGATGGATTTGCTTTATGAGAGTGAGGCAGCAACACAAAAGATTGGGAGACAATACAATATTCAGTTTGAAATTATTCGTTGGGGATGGTAACATCTCTTTTTTCTTGAAATCAGTAGTTAGTTGTGATATTATTTCATTATAGGAGGCTATCTTATGGAGAAAACGAATCATCGTACCAAAGAAATTATTTTATCAATTTGTGGCGTTCTTTTTTTGATTGTTGCTGTCATTAGTACTAGTATGGCTGTATTTGTTTTTAGTGCACAGGGAACAACGGAGAATACCATAACGACGGGTAGTATTACGTTTGCTTACAACGATGAAAAACCAGAGATTTATATTGTTAATGCTCAACCGATGACGGATGCAGCGGGGAAGAGCATTGTTGCGGTCGATACGGATCAAGGAATTATGCAGGGGTATTTTGATTTTTCTGTTTCCGGAGAAGTGGTCGGGAATCTTCCACTTACTTACGAAGTGTACGGTACTCTTGAAGATAATTCTACTATGGATTCCGATTATGTTAAAGTTTTTTTAACGGATGGTTCTTCAGAGGTTCCTCTTGCTGGCTACGATGGATCTAGCATTCCTCTTTATGGGTCTTTACCACAAGCTACTAGCGATCCTTTAGGAAAGAGACTTTATGTCGATAGTTTTTCGACAGGGAAGATGAGTCAGTCTTTTCGTCTTCGAATTTGGGTTGCGGATACTTATAAAACGGCGGATGTTTCTCGGACTTTTTCGATGCGGGTTCACGTTAAGGCAACAGCATAATCTGTCAAATACTTGGTACTTTTAAAAAAAGCGAAATATTCCTTGCTTTTTTTTCTTTTTGTATGGTAATATTGTTATTGTAAAGGAGGTTATGAAAATGAATAATAATAACTCGAGAAATATTTTATTATCCGTATTAGGAGTGGCTATTTTAGTTGTAGCAGTAGTTGGTGTATCGTTCGCTGTATTTCAATTTACTGCACAAGGTACAACGACCAATACATTAAGTACTGCCTCAATTTCTATGACCTTTAAAGAAAAGACGACAGGTATTACGATTGAGAATGCTATGCCTAAGACAGATGCAACAGGTAGTGTTACATTAACTAAGGGTGAGTACTTTGACTTTTCTGTTGGTGCTAGTTTAGTTGGAACAACGACGATTCAATACGAAGTAACTGCTGTGAAATCTGCTGATTCTACTTTAAAGGATGAAGATGTGCATTTATATTTAGAAGAGTCTACTGATGGAGGGACAACCTATACTCCTGCAACGGGATGGACAGCTAATACTGGTAAACCATTTACACCTAGTACGACGACATTAGTTACTGCTGCTGCTAATATGATGGCTCTTGTTACAGATACATTTACTGTAACAGATGCTACAGAAGCACAAACTCCAGTAAAACATTATCGGTTAAGAATGTGGGTTAGTGAAAATGCTGATTTATCTAGTTATGAAGGTACTGATAGCAATAAAACAGATACGACGGAAGATGGAGAACATACCATCACATCTGGAATCAACTCATATAAATTCTCTGTTACTGTATTAGTAAATGCAAAACAAGTAGCTGCATAAGTTGTAAAGTTCAAAAATATCTTGTTTACAAGGTATTTTTTTGTTGTCTTACTTATACGTTTTGTGATATTATTAAGTTATAATGAGAATAATAAAATAGGGTGATATAGTGAAAAATGAAAGAGAGAAGAAGACTGGTTTCTTTGAAACATTAAAGAAAATAATGCATTTTATTACCACTGTTCTTATGTATTCTATTTTTTTGATTATGATCTTAATTGCTGCTATTTTTGTAATGTATTATGTAGACCTTAAGAAAAATGAGGCTTCTGGGAAGTCGGAACCGCCATTATTCAGTGCTTATGTTATTATTAGTGCTAGTATGGAGCCTACTATTAAAGTGGAAGATGCGATAGTTTTAAAAAGAGTAGAAGCCAGTGAGATTAAAAAGGGCGATATTATTACTTTCGTTTCGACCGATAATCGTTTTTCTGGTGTTACTGTTACCCATCGTGTTGTTGGTATTGTAAAGGCAGATAATGGAAAGTATATGTTTCGTACAAAAGGAGATAACAACAATACGGAAGATGCTACTTTAGTTGGGGAAGACTATATTACTGGTAAAGTTATTTTAAAGATTCCTAAAATTGGGTATATACAATACTTTTTATCTCAATCTTACGGATGGATTATTGCGGTTGTTATTCCGTGTTTGGGAATTGTGATTTACGATATTATGAAGCTTATTCGGTTAATTGCTCGTGGTGGAAAAAAGAAAACTATTTCTTCAAAAGAGGAGATCGATATTGTTCCTCCTCAGAAACAATTAGACGAGATGGAACGAATGAGAAAATAGTTTATAGAGGTGATCTATTATATGAGACGTAGGAATTGGTTGTTTATTGTTCTTGGTGGGATTGGATTGTTCTTGTTTATTGTCGGATCTAGTTATGCTTGGTATTTGGTTTTTAATCGGAATACGACACTTCTTGCTAATTTGGAAATTAAAATTTTGGATCAAGGAAAAGGAGTTTCTATTTTAAATACATCACCAGTCTCTGATTCAGAAGGTAAGGGATACAGTCCTTATCTTTTCGATGTGGAGAATAAAGGACGTGGTTTGGGGCGTTACCAGTTGATTTTAGAGGAAGTTCCTTTGGAGGATGTTCATGATGGTTGTTCGTCTAAGACGTTATTATCGCGAGATCAACTTCGTTATCAGTTGTTGTTGAACGATGTTCAAATTCAAATTGGATCACTGGATTCATTAAAGAACAGTGTGTTTCTTACGAATGATATTAAACTGGGTGAAGCACATCACTACGAATTGCGTGTTTGGTTAGATGAAAAAAAGGACGATACGGATTGGGCAGGAAAACATTATCATTATCGTGTTGCTATCAAGACAGTAACTAGCAAAGGAAAAGAGGGATAGGATGAAACAATTCTTGATTCAGTATCTTCATTTATTTGGATATACGATTTGTGGATTGATTTTTGCCTTTGCTTCTTTTTATTTGATTGTTAATTTCTATCATCAAAAAGAATTGCAATCTTACTATGTTATTCAATCTTCGTCTCTTTCTTCTTTGGAGCAGATTAAAGATAAAATGGCTATTGTTGGAGATAACATTTCTGTTCATCCTAATCATATCAACAATAGTCATGTAGCTCTATTTTTATCGTCTTTTAAAACTAAACTTCAATCTTGTCAGACGTTTGTACTGAATGAGACGTATTTAGAAATGGAAAAGAAGCAAGCGATTGGGCCTTTAGATGTCGAACATTTTAGGCAATCATTTCAGAGTAAGGTTCTTAGTCGCTGTCTTATTGAACAATTCTATGGCACGATGGATACGGATTCACTTTCTTCTTTTGCTATTCAAGATATTGTTCCGTATGTTCATTTAATGATTCAAAATTTGTCCTTTAGTACGTCTTATTTGGAAAAGGATTTAATCAACAATAGTAGTTACTTTTTTAATTCTAAACAGGCTAGAATGACAGTTCATGATAAGACACTTTCTGGATTTCAGACGATTACAGGACTATACAATCAAGCAAGTGATTTGTTAGTAGAGCTTTCTCGTTGGTATAGGGAACAAGTGGAGGGATAATCAATGAAAAAGATGTTGAATGGTATTTTTTCGATTCTTAAATTTCTTTTGTGGATTCTTTCGTTTTTTATGACCTTATACATTGTCGTTTATATGTATCAACGATTAGAGAAGTCTATACTTACCTCTCTTCCCATTTTGTTTCCGTTTTTCCTAGTTCTTCTTTTCTATCTTATCAATATTATCTTTCGGCAAAAGTTTGTTCAGAAAAGTATTTTTTACAATATTACTTCTTGTTTGGTTTTTGTGACCATTCTGTTTGTCTGCTATCGGGCTTTGTTCGATACGAATATGATTTTAAATGAGCGATTGGGATACCATATTAATTTTAATTATTTTGCTGATTTTTTACCACCGATGAAGATTATGTTATATGGTCTTTGTGTGGTCAATATTCTGTTTATGTTTTCTTCTTGTGAGCGTACAAAAAAGAATGTTGTCTTGCCTACGGAAGAAGAAAAACCTCGTCAAGAAGTGATAAAAGCGGAGAATGTTTCTTCGGTTGAATCTAAAAGAACGTCCTATCCTGAAAAGAAGAAAATTTCGAAAAAGAAGCGTAGAAGACATTAATTTAACGGTCAATCTTGTTTTAATTTTTAAAACTATTGATTTTTTCCATAATTTAGTATAAACTTATGTTATAAAGTGAATATGCTTTAGAGGAGGAATACAAATGAAAATTACATCTGTTAATGTACGTAAGATCGAAAAAGAAGGATCTCGTATGAAAGGAATTGCTTCTGTTTTATTAGATGACAGTTTTGCCGTTCACGATATTCGCATTATTGAAGGAGACAATGGTCTTTTTATCGCTATGCCTAGTAGAAAAACTGCTACTGGAGATTATCGCGATATTGCTCATCCCATTAATCCTGAAGTAAGAGGTATGTTTGAAGAAGCTATTATCGAAGCTTATAAAAATGCCGAAGATGTTTCAGCTTCAGAAGAGTAAGAATTGTTAAGACCTTTTGGTCTTTTTTTGTTCTAATTTTTTTTGTTTGTCATAAACTCTAATAGGAGCTGAGAGCAATGGAAACAAAAGATGCTGTTATGAACAATTACAATCATAGTATTACTGTTACGGAACGAAAGAATTTGTTAATTACGGGTGTAAAACGTATTGAGAACTTTGATGATGAAGAGTTTTTTATGGAGACGGTGATGGGATATTTGATCGTTAAAGGCGAGGGATTAGAATTAATTAAGCTCGATACGTTGCAAGGAAATGTGTCGATTAAAGGACTCATCAAGAGTTTTGGATACGTCGATGATGGTAATAAAAAAGATAAAGATACTGGTATTTTTAATAGGTTGTTTAAATGACACTCGAAGTACAAATTCAGTCTCTTATTTACTCTTTTGTCTATGGACTCTTTTTTTCGTTCTTTTTTAATTTGCATTATCGTTATCTTTTTTTAGGGAAGCTTTGTTATCGTATCGTTGCGAGTATTTTCTTTGTTTTAGTCAATGATTTTCTTTATTTTTTGCTTCTTCGAATGATCAATTGTGGCGTTATCCATCCTTACTTTTTCATGATGCTTTTAGCAGGTTTTTGTGTTGGTAATACGAAAACGCGGGTGATTCGCTTTCTTTTCCGAAAACGTAAAGAGTGATTTGTCTTCCTGTTGTATTTTGTCTATTTACTTATTTTTACGATGTTTTGTGTTCTTTTTTCTTGCCAAGGATTCTTTCTATCCTTTATAATATATATTAGGATAGTAGGTGATGATTTGGCAAAGCGAAAGAAGAAGAATCAGAAATTAAAAAGGCGAATGCTCTTTTTAGGATTTGGTTCCATTATTGTTATTACAATCACTGTTTTTTCTATTGGAAAGTATTGGGTTGAGATTTATCAAAAATATAAAGAAAAACAAGAATTAGAGCAAAAACTTTATTCTTTAAAAGAAGAAGAAGATGCTCTTAAGGTGGATGTTGAACGGTTACAAGATCCTGAGTATGTTGCTCGTTATGCTAGAGAGAAATACTATTATTCGAAAGATGGAGAATTTATTTTGAGAATTCCTTAAAAGGAATTCTTTTTTCTTCATTAAAGTGACAAATTCTTTTCTTTTTATTTGCTATGATCAGTTATCAGGTGATACTAATGAAAGTGTTTGTGCTTATGGTTTGTTTGTTTTGTTCCTTTTATCTCTTTTTTTGTCAGGTTCTTTTTTCGATGGGGCTTCGGCATTTGAGACATGATCGCATATTTAGTATCGTGTTATTCTTGGTTCTTTTTTTGTGGAAGATATCGACTGTCCTCGACTTTTATGTTTTCTATTTTGTTCAGTTGTGCGTGATTGTTTTGCTTGGTTATTTTGGTTTTCATGTTTTTTTGTTGGTAAAACATAAAATAGTTGTTGCGATTAAGCAATATATTCGATACAATGATAAATGGTGATGATAATGGATTTATTGCGGGGTATTACATTGAAGAAAAACGATATTATTGTTCTCGGTTGTTCGAGTGGACCCGATTCGATGGCGTTATTTGATTCCCTGTTAAGGGTGAGAGATTCTTTGTCATTATCGATTGTTTGTGCTCATGTCAATCACAACGTGAGAAAAGCGAGTGAAAAAGAACAAAAGTTTTTGGAGGATTATTGTAAAAAGCATCATGTTATCATGGAGTCTATGAAAATCGAAACGTACGGAGACGATAATTTTCACAATGAGGCAAGAACGATTCGGTATCATTTTTTTGATGAAGTGGCGAAAAAGTATCATGCTACTTATCTTATGACTGCTCATCATGGAGATGATTTGGTGGAGACTATTTTAATGCGTATTGTTAGAGGATCGACGTTAAAAGGATACAGTGGATTTCAAAAGTATATTCCGAATGATTCTTATACGATCGTTCGACCACTAATTGAATTTACGAAAGAAGAATTGCTTTCCTACAATCGTCGTCATAAAGTTCCCTATTTTATCGATGCTTCGAATAAAAAAACAAAATACACGCGAAATCGTTACCGTAAATATGTCCTTCCTTTTTTAAAACGCGAAGATTCTCATGTTCATGAACATTTTTTGAAATATAGTGAACTATTGATGAGTTATTATCAATATGTGGAGAAAGAAACGAAAAAAAGTTTGAAGAAAGTGTATCGTGATGGTTCTATTTTGTTATCTTCTTATCTTGAACTCGATCCTTTTTTACAAGATAAGGTGATCTATTCTATTTTAGAAGAAATTTATCAAGATGATTTGATGCTCGTATCTTCTAAGCATGTTCGTTTATTGGAAGATTTTTTTCATTCTAAAAAAAACCGTGGTATGCTTTATTTGCCGAATGATTTTATGGTATTAAAGAATGGTGATGAGGTTTCGATTCGAAAAGAGATGTACGACATTAGTCAGTATGAGATTGAGTTAAACGATTATGTGTTGCTTCCTAATAAAAAACATTTAGAGATCGTGCAAGAAGAGGAGACAAATGGTAATGATGTTTGTCGAATTGATTGTAGTCAGGTTTTATTACCTCTTTCTGTTCGTACTAGGAGAATTGGGGATCGGATGGCGATTCGACCTGATGGTCATAAAAAAGTAAGCGATATTTTTATCGATCAAAAGATTCCTTATAGAGAAAGAGATCTTTGGCCTATCGTCGTCGATTCTAGGGGAGAAATCATTTGGATACCTGGTGTGAAAAAATCTAAAAAAGTAGCAAAAATGAATGAAAAGTATGATATAATAATTAAATATTATTAGTGAGGAGGAATCAGTGTGAATAAAAAGACTGTAAAGAGAGGATTACTACCTTATGTATTTTTGGCAATTATCGTGATGGGGGTATTCTATTTCTTTAATATTATGAATCAGAAGGTAAATGTTTTTACTTATGATGAGTTTATGAAATATTTAAATAAAGGGGATGTAGAAGAGATTGTCGTCGTTCCGAGGGAGCGAGCACAGATCTACGAGATTCGTGGTAAGTTGAATGAATACGATAAGAATGAGACGTTCTTTGTTCGTGTTCCCCTTACGAATGAAGTGATGAAGAAGGTTGTGGAAGCGAGCGAATTAAACGAGTTTAAATTTAATACGGAAGCTGATCCAGAATCTAGCTCTCTTCTTCTTATTTTGATTAATGTAGTACCGATGGTGATTTTGATTGGTGGTGCGTTCTTCTTATTTACTCGCCAAATGGGTGGGGCAAATAAATCGATGGATTTTGGTAAGAGTAAAGCGAAACTTAATACGGATAAAAACAAAGTTACTTTTCACGATGTAGCGGGGCTTAAGGAAGAAAAAGAAGAAGTAAAAGAATTGATCGATTTTTTGAAGAATCCTAAAAAATTCCAAAAGTTGGGAGCACGTATTCCTAAGGGTGTATTGTTGTTTGGGCCTCCAGGGACTGGTAAAACGCTTCTTGCTCGTGCAGTAGCTGGAGAAGCGAATGTTCCTTTCTACTACATTAGTGGTTCTGATTTTGTTGAGTTATTTGTCGGTGTTGGTGCTAGTCGTGTGCGCGATATGTTTCAACAAGCGAAACGAAATGCTCCATGTCTTATCTTTATCGATGAAATCGATGCAGTAGGACGGCAACGTGGTACGGGTCTCGGTGGAGGACATGATGAAAGAGAACAAACTTTGAATCAATTACTTACCGAAATGGATGGGTTTGGTGCCAATGAAGGGATCATCATCATTGCGGCTACCAATCGTCCTGATGTTTTGGATCCTGCCCTTCTTCGGCCTGGTCGTTTCGATCGTCAAGTTACCGTTAATTTGCCTGATGTTAAGGGCCGTGAGGAAATTTTAAACGTTCATGCTCGCAATAAAATTTTGGCTCCAGGTGTGACACTTGAGAACTTAGCAAAGAGAACGCCAGGATTCAGTGGAGCTGATCTTGAAAACTTGTTGAACGAAGCTGCACTTCTCGCTGTTAGACGCAATAAAGATGCGATTACGATGAGTGAAGTAGATGAAGCGACCGATCGTGTGTTGATGGGACCTGCTAAGACGAGTCGTAAATATAGTGAAAACGATCGCAAGTTGGTTGCTTATCATGAAGCAGGACACGTAGTGTTAGGTTTAAAATTAAATAGTGCTTCCGATGTTCAGAAAGTTACGATTATTCCACGAGGACCAGCTGGTGGATACACGATGATGCTTCCTAGCGAAGAGAAGATCAATTCGACAAAGACGGATCTTTTAGAGCAGATTACGGGGTTACTTGGTGGTCGTGTTGCCGAAGAATTGACCTTTAAAGAAATTACGACTGGAGCACATAACGATTTTGAACGTGCGACTAAAATTGCTCGAGCTATGGTAACAGAATACGGTATGAGTGATTTGGGTCCTATGCAATTGGAACAACAATCTGGTGATGTGTTCTTAGGACGTGATTACAATAAGAGTCGTAACTTTTCTAATGAAGTGGCTCATGAAATCGATTTAGAAATGAGAAAGATCATCGATGAATGTTATCGTAATGCGGAGAAGATTTTAAAAGCCAATAAAGATTTATTAAAATTGATTGCTGAAGCATTGTTGGAATACGAAACGCTTACAAAAGAACAAATCGATTATTTGGTTGAGAACGGAACTATGTTAGAAAGTGATGGTTTGGAATCGATGTCTTTAACAAAGCTTCGGGAGATGGCTAAAGAAAAAGAGATTAAAGGTTATTCTAAGATGAATAAAGCTGAATTGATTAAAGAATTAATGAAATAAGATTTAAAAGCATATAGTACAGTATGCTTTTTCTTTTGTTTGATTTTTCGATTTGGGTGTGTTACAATATCTTTTTGTCAAATTTGGAAAAGGGATTTTCTTTTTTATATAAAGTGTGGTATGATAAAACAAAGTAGGAGGGGTCACATGACGAGTATTGAAAAGGGAGATATTTTGACACTTAGCGATGGTATTGAATATCTTACGATTGGTGTTGCTAAGGAAAATGGTGTTACTTATTTTTATTTGGCAGAGTTATCAGAACGAGATCATATGATATACTGTAAGCAAGATGATCAAGGTGCATTATCTGTTGTGGAAGATGAGGAAGAGATTAAACGTATTTTACCGTTGATCTATTGGTCTGTTTTCGGTCATGTTAAAGAAGAAGATGAGGTTATTTAGTGAACTTTTTCTTTTTTTATGTTATAATCAGGTCATTCTATTTGTGATAGTGGGTGGTGACTTTTTATGGAATGGAAAATTGGCGATGTCGTGATTTCCAATCAGGTTGTGTTGGCTCCGATGGCAGGTATTGGAAATTCTTCTTACCGACGCATTGTGAAAGAGATGGGGTGTGGACTTGTCTTTGCGGAAATGGTTAGTGATAAAGCCCTTTTTTATCAAAATCAGAAAACGATCGATATGCTCTACATGACGGAAGAGGAACGCCCTATTGCTCAGCAAATTTTTGGTAGTGATGTCGATTCGTTTGTCCAAGCTAGCAAACTGATCGAAGAAGTGATGCATCCCGATATTATCGATATCAATATGGGGTGTCCGGTTCCGAAGGTTGCATTAAGAGCACAGGCGGGAGCGGCGTTATTGAAAGATCCTTCGAAGATTTATGAAATTGTCCATGCTGTCTGTCAAGCTGTTTCGGTTCCTGTTACGGTTAAAATAAGGAGCGGTTGGGATCAATCACACATCAATGCTTTAGAAGTTGCTCAGGCGTGTGAAAAAGCGGGTGCTAAGGCCATTAGTATCCATGCTCGAACGAGGAGTCAGGGGTATACTGGTCGTGCTGATTGGAACATTATTAAGCAAGTGAAACAAGCTGTTTCGATTCCTGTCATTGGAAATGGGGATGTTAAGACCCCGATGGATGCAAAACGAATGTTGGATGAAACGGGGTGTGATGCTGTGATGATTGGCAGAGCTTGTCTTGGAAATCCATGGCTTATTCGCGATACGGTCTCTTATCTTTCTACTGGTGTGATACCCGATGCTCCTAGTTCTACTTCTAAAATTGCTATGTGTTTAAAGCATCTTTCGTATCTTTCGTCTATCAAAGATGAGCGTGTGGCAATTTTAGAGATTCGCAATCACATTGCTTGGTATTTAAAAGGATTAAAAGGGGCAAATGAAATTAAGAATACTATCTATCAATGTCAAACAATTCGTGATATAATTTTGATATTAGAGCAGTATCAGAAAGAAATGGAGGAAAACTGATGAAACCATATTTTATTAAACGTTTGGGTGCTTATGTTGTCGATTTGTTTATTGTAACTGTTGTTACGGCACTTTTTATGGTACCGTTTCCTGTCAATTCGAATATTCAAAAGCTAGAAGAAGAATCGAATCAAATTATGGAGGAATATCTAGAAGGGACGATTCCTGTCGATACGTTTTTGTCACAGAGTAAGGAAGTGAATTACGATCTTTCTTATGCAAAGGTTTTTTATACGATATTTGATGTTTTGGTATTAATTCTTTACTTTACGGTGTTTCCGTTTTATAATAAAGGGCAAACGTTGGGGAAGAAGCTTTTTCGTCTTCAGATTGTGCGAGTAGATGATAAGCCCCTTACGATGAATGATATGCTTTGTCGTTCGTTTTTGATCAATACTATTTTTTGTTTGATTATTGAGCTTGTGGCAACTTTGTTTTGTGGAAAAGAAGTGTTCTTTTATACGAGCAATATCGTCGAAGTTGCACAAGGGTTATTTTTGATTATCTGTGGATTTATGGCTTCTTTTCAAAAAGAGGGAAGGGGATTACACGATATGATTAGTCATACGAAGGTTGTTAATGTAGAAAGTGAGGAATTGGTTGTATGCGAGAATTAAGTGAACAAGAATTGGTTCGACGTGAGAAGTTGGAGGAATTAAAGAGTAAGGGGATTAATCCATTTGGTCAAAAGTTTGATGTGAATTCCAATTCTAAAGAGATTAAAGAACTTTACCATGATAAAACAAAGGAAGAACTTCACGAAGTAGATATTCCAGTGGTCGTAGCAGGACGTATTATGACAAAGCGTGGCAAAGGTAAAGTTGGGTTTATGCACATTCAGGATAAGTATGGTCAAATTCAGATTTATGTAAGACAAGATGCGATTGGCGAAGAAGCTTACGATGTGTTTAAAAAGTCCGATATTGGAGATATTGTTGGAATTCATGGTACTGTTTTTCGTACGGATATGGGTGAACTTAGTATTAAAGCGACGAAATATGAGCATTTGGTAAAAGCCCTTCGTCCTCTTCCTGAAAAATATCATGGACTTAGCGATGTCGAAGAGCGGTTTCGAAGACGGTATGTCGATTTAATTATGAATGAGGATGCACGTCGCATTGCGTTTATGCGACCTAAAATTATTCGTTCGATTCAACATTATTTAGATGAGTTGGGTTATACGGAAGTTGAAACTCCTGTGTTGGGTACCATTTTGGGAGGTGCCTCTGCTAAACCATTTATTACTCATCATAATACACTCGATATCGATATGTATTTGCGTATTGCGACAGAGCTTTCGTTGAAACGTCTTTTGGTTGGTGGAATGGATGCTGTTTATGAAATTGGGCGTCTATTTCGAAACGAGGGAATGGATCGTAACCACAATCCAGAATTTACGACGATCGAAGTTTATAAGGCATACAGTAATATGGAAGGGATGATGGAACTTACCGAAGGGATATTATCTCATGTGGCAATGGAAGTACTCGGTACTTATGAACTTACTTGGAAGGGACATACGATTTCTCTTGCACCATCGTTTAAGCGGGTTCATATGGTCGATGCGATTCGTGAGAAAACAGGAATCGATTTCTTTCAAGTAGAGACGTTCGAAGAAGCAAAGAAGCTTGCCATCGAACACGATATATTGGTGGAAAGTCACTTTGGATACGGTCACATTGTCAATGCTTTTTTTGAAAAATACGTGGAAGAGAACATTGTAGAACCAACATTTATTTATGGTCATCCAGTAGAGATTAGTCCACTTGCTAGAAAGAGTAGTGATCCTCGTTTTACCGAACGGTTTGAACTCTTTATCTGTGGTAGTGAATATGCTAATGCCTTTACAGAGTTAAATGATCCAATCGATCAACTTGCTCGTTTTGAAGATCAGTTACGTGAACGTGAGCTCGGTAACGATGAAGCGAATGAACTCGATATGGATTTTGTCGAAGCGTTAGAGTACGGTATGCCTCCAGCAGGAGGTATGGGTATGGGAATCGATCGTTTGGTGATGTTGCTTACTGGTAGTGAGACGATTCGCGAAGTTATTTTATTCCCAACGATGAAGTTGAAACAGTAGTTGGCAAACGTTTTTGCTTATGCTATACTGATAATCGTGGAGGTGTTTTTATGGCAAAGTTTTGCGATAATTGTGGTACCGAGTTGCAAGAAGGGCAAGATATCTGTTTGAAATGTGGAAAGATCATCAATAAGAAAGCTACTTCTAGTGAGATGAATTCGTTGGCGCTAGCTGGTTTTATTGTTGCACTCGTTTCTTTGTTCCTTAATTTTTGGGGAATCGTCGGTATTGTTGCAACGGTATTATCCGGTGTTTCTTTACCACAGATTAAAAGTAGGGCTCAACAAGGGAAAGGGCTTGCTATTGCAGGACTCATCATTGGTATTTTCAGTATTCTTTATGGTTTATATACGATTTTAATGCTCAGCGATGCAATTTCCTTTATTGTGATGTAGCATTGTTATCCTCCTTTTGGGAGGATTTTTTGTTTTGAATTCTCATAAACTATTTGTATTCTTTGGAATTTATTGTATAATGATATTGGGAGGTTAATATGAAAAAATATAATTGGTTAAAAGTTGTACTTATTTCATTATTGGTCTTTGTGTTGCTTACTTGGATTTTACCAACGGCGATGTATCAAGGATCTTATATTGAAAATGCAAGAGAACAAATTGGTATTTTTGATCTTGGAACGTATCCTGTTGTGGTATTTATGTACTTTGGATATATTGGACTATTTGTTTTGATGGTTGGTGGACTTTATGGCATTTTGAATAAAACGTCAGTGTACCGTAAACTGTTAGATTCCATTGTCGACAAGATCAAAGGAAGGGAAGCTATTTTCTTATCGATTGTGATGGTGCTTTTATCGGTCATTACATCTGTTTCAGGACTTTCTTTAGGTTTGTTTGTCATATTTCCATTTTTAATTTCACTTATCTTATTGATGGGATATAACAAACTGGTTGCAGCAAGTGTTACTGTGGGGTCCGTTATTGTCGGTCTACTTGGAACGACTTATGCTGGAAATAGTATTGGTATTGTAAATCAAGCATTATCCCTTGAATATAAGACAGAAATTCTTACCAAAGTGATCATTTTGGTAATCGGTCTTGTCCTTCTTATTTTTAATACTTTAACGTATGCGAAGAAGGTTAAGGGTGCAGAAAAGATCGATACGGATTATTTGCCAGAGAAGAAGGAAACAAAGAAGAAGATATGGCCACTTGTGTTGGTATTCGATATCATGTTTATTGTTATGCTTTTATCTTCTATTACATGGAACGATTCGTTTGGACTTGATATTTTTGATACTGCACATAAAGCAGTAATGGAATTTGAAGTATTTGGATTTCCTATCTTTGGTAAATTGTTTGGTAACAACTTGGGTGCTTTTGGTACATGGACATTTCGTGAGTTTTCACTTTTAGTATTCTTAGCATCTGTCATCATTGCTCTTATTTACCGCATTCGCTTTAATGAGTTCATTGAAAGTTTTGCTAAGGGAATGAAGAAAGCACTTTATCCTGCTTTGTTGATTTTACTTATTTACTTATGTTTGGTTGTAACGACTTATCATCCATTCCAACTTGTTATTACCAAAGCCATTTTAGGTCTTACTAATGGATTCAATGTCGTTACGACAAGTTTTATGGCAATGATTTCCTCTTTATTTAATGTTGAGATGCTTTATACTGGACAAAGTACTTTACCATATTTTATTAGTGTCGTTACAGATACTTCGGTATATCCACTTGTCGGTATTATCTATCAAACGATCTATGCTGTTGTGATGTTAATTGCTCCAACTAGTGCTGTTTTAGTAGGAACTCTTGCTTATTTAAAAGTACCTTATCAAGATTGGTTAAAGTATATTTGGAAATTATTACTTGAACTTATTGTCATACTTTTCATTATCTTTACGATTATCTTGTTAGTATAGAACTCAAATGAGTTCTTTTTTGTTACTGTGGCTACATAGTTTTATAAAAGAATCATAAAAAATGATTGACAAGAAAAGCTGATCCAGGGTATAGTGAGATCAAAGAGTAGGGAGTGATAAAGTGAAAGATCAAAAGAAAGGTAATATAGGGGCGATTGGAATTGGTGCTATTCTCTATTTAGCCATTATTATTGTCGCTATTATGTTTATTATTGTTCCAGGTGTAAAGGAATTAAAAAGTGGTCGTGATGTTAAGAGTTTGACTTATGAAGAAAAGACAAAATTAATTGATGAGGTAAATCAAAATTATGGTGTGAAAGAACAAGAAGTGCGTGATAAGTATGTTCCAACTACTACCGAAATCAATCAAAAATATCGTGATTTAGAATCACAAATAAAAAATGAATATGCAGTAAAGGAACAAGAGATTCAGCGTCAAATCAGTGCGAAAGAAGAGATGCGTAATAAAGAATTTTTTGCTAGTGGTTTTAGTAATCTCTACTATACTTTAGGTGATGAAATACAAGCATTACGAAATGAAAAAAACGATTTGGAAAGCCAAAAACAAAAAGAAATTTTTAATAACGAAATAAAGATGCAAAAAGAATTAGAGTCCGTTGAGGTAAATCAAGTTGCTGAATTAAAGCGATTAAATGAAACTAAGCAAGATGAAATTGCTAAAATAAATAATCAAAATGATCATAAAAAAGAGACTCAAATCAAAGGAATGATTAAAATAGGTATCGGGTGTATTGTGCTATTAATTCCTTTATTATACATCGTATCAATCTTTAATAAATTGACTCATTTACGTAATTCTGTGAAGGAAAAATGGAGTCAGGTCGATGTCTTTTTGAAACAGCGTACCGATTTAATTCCCAATATTGTAGAGTCTGTTAAGGGTTTTTCAACGCATGAGAAGTCTACGTTAACCAGTGTTACCAAGGCAAGAAATCAAGCCTTAAATGCTACGACAAAAGAAGAAGAGATCGATGCCAATAAGAACTTAAGTCATCTCGTTCATCGGTTGTTACTTTTACAAGAAGACTATCCTGAGTTAAAATCTGATCGTAACTTTCTCGATTTACAGAATAATTTAAGAGAAATCGAAGAAGAAATTTCTTCTGCAAGACAAGACTATAATAAAGCAGTTTTGAACTATAAAAATAAAATAGAAATGTTTCCCTCTAATATCATTGCAAGTATCTTTCGTTTTCAACCAGAGTTATTTTTCCATGTAGGGGAAGAAGAGAAGGAAACCCCAAATGTTCATTTTGAATAAGTGAATTTTAAGAAGAATATGAATATTCATGTTCTTTTTTTGAACAATTTTTTATCATAAAAAAAGAACATGCTATCCATCATGCACTTTGCTCTGTTTCTTTCGTTCTTTGAACTGTTTTACTTTTATCCAGTGTTCTTCTGTTGGTGGTTCTTTTGTTTGGTTTAATTCTAGCAGTATTTCATTTAATTCACGAAATCCTTGGTAGTCACCATTATTTTCGAAAGAGTGAATGTATGCTTGACCTTCTGCACTTAAGATCGCTCCAATATTTAATAGATAGTCTTTGTCTAAATCTTCGTATTCGCCATAAATTTTCTTAAAGCAATGATGGTACGAGTAAGGATTTTTTCTCGTTATTTTGTAGCCTAACCAATCTACTTGTTGTGGTTTATAAATTTTGATCATTTTTTTTAAAATACATGTCATTTTTTTACCCTCTGAACTTATCTTTTCTATTATGATCATAGCACAACTATTTTTATTTTTAAATATTTGTCGATCAATTTGATAAAAATTTACATAAAAAAGTTTCCACAAAACTTGTGGAAATTAATTGTTTTCTATTTTCTTTGTGACTAGGTCTGTTAGATACCAGTCGACATCGATTTCTGTTTTTAATTTTTCTTTTTTTACTTCTTTATTAAACAATTTGTGTTCGTAGCAGTAGTCAATTAACTCTTCTAGGGTGTTAAACTTTTGTTCTAAGACATCGCGATATGCGACATAGACATTCTTTTTTCGTTCCAATATGTACATTCTATCACCTCGTACTTATTATCTTATCATAGCACTATAAATTTTGTCACTATTTTGGGGGCATAAATGATTGCGTAAACTTACAAGATAACCATAGAATAATAGTAGAAGGAGAGAGGGATATGTTTTCCAAATTTAGTGAAGAAGCACAAAAGGTATTGGTAGAAGCAAAGAAGGAAATGATGGATTTGAAACATCCTTATGTGGGAAGTGAGCATTTACTTCTTGCGATTCTTTCGAATACGAATTTGGATGTGACGAGAAGGCTTCTTTCGTATCAACTTGATTATAAGCGTTTTAAGGAAGAAATTATTTCTGTTGTAGGTGTCGGTAGTGATGTGAATCGGTGGTTTTTGTATACTCCTTTGCTTAAGCGAATTTTAGAGACGGCTATGTTAGATGCGAAAGAAGAAAACGATGGAGAAGTGACAGTTGAGCATTTGTTTCTTTCGCTTTTAGAAGAGGGAGAGGGCGTTGCTATTCGTACGATGATGGGGATGAATTTGGATATTGAGGCAATCTATCAAGATTTTTCCACAAAAATTGTGCAAAAAAAAGGTAAGAGTAAGAAAAAGTTGTTGATTGAGGAATTTGCAGTAGATTTTAATAAGAAGGCACTTGCTCATGAAGTGGATCCTGTCATTGGAAGGGATGAGGAATTAAGTCGAATTGTGGAAATTCTTTCTAGAAGAACCAAGAATAATCCTCTTTTAATTGGCGATGCCGGAGTTGGTAAGACGGCTATTGTCGAGGCACTTGCCGAACGAATTGTGTTAGGGCAAGTTCCGAAGCGGTTACGAAATAAGCGCATTTTATCTTTGTCGATGGCAGGGTTGGTAGCAGGTACGAAATATCGAGGTGAATTTGAAGAGAGAATTGGTAAGATTTTAAAAGAAGTAGAAGCCAACGACGATATTATTTTGTTTATCGATGAGATCCATACGTTGGTTGGAGCAGGTGGTGCGGAAGGTGCTATCGATGCTTCTAATATTTTGAAACCGGCTTTATCGCGGGGGAAGATTCGGTTGATTGGGGCAACGACAACACAGGAGTATAAAGAATGTATGGAAAAGGATAAGGCTCTTGAAAGACGGTTTCAGGTTGTCTATGTCGAAGAGCCAGATATCGATAAGGTGTATGCGATTCTTTCAAAGTTAAAACCTATTTATGAAGGATTCCATGGTGTTTCTGTACCTGATGATGTGTTGCGGTTGTTGATTCAGCTTTCGGATAAATACATTTACGATCGGAAGCAGCCAGATCGAGCGATCGATATTTTGGATGAAGTGTGTGCGAAAGTTTCTTTGCAAAAAACGTCCGATGATATTCAAATCGATCAACTTACTAACGAGTTGAATCATGTTCTTTCCAAAAAGAATGAAGCCATTATGAATCAAAATTTCGAAGAAGCTTCTTCGTTACATGAGGTAGAGCAGCAATTGGAAGATGAGAAAAATCGTTTGGAGCTAGCGTCACTTGCTAAATCGAAAGTACGAGTTGTAACTGCGGAAATGATTGCGGATGTGATTCGTTTGAAGACGAAAATTCCCGTTTATGAACTTATGGATACTTCTCTTCATTCGTTAAAGAAAATGGAGGAATCGTTACTTTCTTCTGTTTTAGGGCAGAGTGATGCCGTTCATACTCTTTGTAATGTGACAAAGCGAATGCAGTTGGGATATGATTGTGAACAGAAGCCTCATTCTTTCTTATTTGTGGGTCCTACAGGAACAGGAAAAACTTTGCTTGCTAAGAAATATGCAGAGTTTCTATTTGGAAAAGAACACTTGATTCGTTTAGATATGAGTGAATATCGGGAAAGTCATTCTGTCAGTAAAATTATAGGATCCCCACCTGGCTATGTTGGGTATTCGGATTACAAAAATGTGTTAGAAGAAGTACGAAACCATCCTCATTCTGTATTGCTCTTAGATGAAATTGAGAAAGCTCATCCTGCGGTTATTCAACTTTTTTTACAAGTACTCGACGAGGGACGACTTACTGATTCTAAAGGAAACGTTGTTCGTTTTGATCATGTTATTGTCATTCTTACATCGAATGTTGGTTTTCAGAAGGGAGCGTTAGGTTTCTCTTCTAGTCTTGATTTGAATATCGAAGCGAAATTAAAAGAGTTTTTGAGTATGGAATTTATCAACCGCATCGACGAAACACTCATTTTTAAACCGCTTAGTGAAGAAGTCATTCGGCAAATTCTTGTGCAAAAGTTAGATCAAATGAAAGAGCGTTTTGCTAAGAAAAAGGTATTGTTAGATTTTTCTTCTTCCATGATTTCCGATTTGGTCCATCTTTCTTGTTTTCGGGAATTTGGGGCAAGAAGGCTCGATAAAGTGTTGGCAGATAAATTGGATGTTTTGGTTATCGACCAGATTCTAGATGGAAAACAGGAAATTTTTATCGATCGTATTGGTGCCTAAAATGGGGTGCCTTTTTTCTTTTTAAATTATTCGTTTTTCTTGGTATTTTATGTTATAATAACGACAGGTGATGAAGAATGGAAAAAGTTAGAACACGATTTGCTCCTAGTCCTACGGGGTACATGCATCTTGGGAATTTGCGTAGTGCTCTTTTTGAGTATTTGGTTGCAAAGAGTCAAGGTGGAGATTTTCTTTTGCGAATCGAAGATACGGATCAAAAACGCTACGTAGAAGGGGCGGTCGATTTTATTATTGATACGTTATCTTTGTGTGGAATTACGGTAGATGAAGGTCCTACTGTCGGGGGAGATTGTGGTCCTTATTTTCAAAGTGAACGGTTGAGTATCTATCAAGAGTATGCACATAAATTAGTCGATATGGGAAAAGCATACTACTGTTTTTGTACAGAAGAAAGACTCAATCAGTTACGGGAAGAAGCGGATCTTCGTAAGGTGCCATTTTTATACGATGGGCACTGTAAACACTATTCGAAAGAGGAAGCTCTTCAAAAGATTCAAAATGGGGAACCTTACGTCATTCGTCAAGCAATGCCAAAGACGGGTGTTACGTCGTACGACGATTTGGCCTACGGTCACATTTCTGTTGAGAATAGCGTGTTAGAAGATCAAATTTTATTAAAGTCCGATGGCTATCCTACTTACAATTTTGCTAATGTAATCGACGATCATTTGATGGGGATTACCCATGTTGTAAGGGGAAATGAGTATTTATCTTCTACTCCTAAGTATTTGCTTTTATATGAAGCATTTGGTTGGGTGAGTCCTTTGTATATTCATCTTCCTCATATTATTAAAGAGGGTGGAAAAAAGCTTTCAAAGCGCGAAGGGGACGCTTCGTTCATGGATTTGTATGAAGATGGTTATCTACCTAGTGCTATCGTCAACTATTTGGCATTACTTGGATGGAGTCCTAGTGATAATCAGGAGATCTTTTCTATGGAGGAATTGATTGCAAAGTTCGATCCGCATCGCATTAACAATTCTCCAGCCGTCTACGATATTAAGAAACTACAGTGGGTTAATGCTCATTATATTAAGAGTATGGATTTTGAAGATTATTATCAGTTGGTACGACCTTTTTTAGCACGTGCTTACGATCTTTCGAATAAAGAGGACGAATGGGTTCGTCATTTGGTTAGAATTTATCAAAATCATATTTCTTACGGAAGAGAAATTGTCGATGTTACGTCTCTTTTCTTTCAAGACGATCTTTCGTTTTCGGATGAGTGTAAGCTTTTTATGGAACAAGAAGGTATTAGCAATACGCTTTCTGTGTTTAAGAAGGAAGTTCTCGCTATTTCCGATTGGTCTATTGCTTCTATTCAAGATGCAATCAATCAGACGAAAGAAAAAAGTGGCGCAAAAGGGAAAATGCTTTTTATGCCTATTCGTATTCAGACAACAGGGGTAATGCATGGTCCTGAACTTGCCGATACTCTCTATTTATTGGGGCGCGATACAATTTTAAAAAGACTTGGGTAAAACACATATTTATCCCATAAACTTATTATATAATGAAAGGAGTTAGGTGATGATATGAAAGTATATAATACACTTTCTTTGGAACTAGAAGAATTCGTTCCTCACGAAGAAGGGAAAGTTTTCATGTACACATGTGGTCCCACTGTTTACTATTTTGCTCACATTGGTAATTTGCGTACCTACATCTTTGAAGATGTTTTGGAAAAGGGTCTTACTTACTTGGGGTATGATGTAAAGCGTGTTATGAATATTACTGATGTAGGACATATGACGAGTGATAATGACGTTGGGGAAGATAAGATGGTCAAGGGTGCTCTTCGTGAAGGGAAAACGGTTTACGAAATTGCCGACTTTTATACCAAAGCATTTTTTAGCGATTTGGAAAAACTCAATATCAAGAAGCCTGGCATAGTTGAAAAAGCGAGCGATCACATCGATATGTACATTAAAATGATCGAAGTATTACTGGATAAAGGGTACGCTTATGCGTCGAATGGTAATATTTATTTTGATGTTAGTAAAGCGGTCGATTACTATCAACTTTCTCATAAAAATCCAGATGAGTTGATGGTCGGTGTTCGCGATACGGTCGAAGAAGATTCGTTTAAGAAAAATCCGTACGATTTTGGACTTTGGTTTACGGTTTCTAAGTTTTCCAATCAAGTGATGAAATGGGATTCTCCTTGGGGTGTTGGGTATCCAGGATGGCATATCGAGTGTTCTGGTATTTCGATTGAGCATTTAGGAGAATACTTGGATATTCACTGTGGAGGAGTCGATAACATTTTTCCTCACCATACGAACGAGATTGCTCAGAGTGAAGCTTATTTAGGGCATAAATGGTGCCGTTACTTTATGCATGGGGAACATTTGAACGATGCGAGTGGAAAGATGAGTAAATCAAAGGGAGATGTCCTTACGGTTTCCTATTTAGAACAATTAGGGTACGATCCTTTGAGTTATCGCTATTTCTGTTTGGGTAGTCATTATCGAAAACCGCTTGTCTTTTCGTTTGAGTCGTTAGATGGTGCATCAAAGGCCTATAAGAAATTGAAAACAAAAGTTCAAATGCTTTCTAAAGATGGAGAAATCGATGAAAGTAAGATTTCTTTCTATCAAAATCAATTTAGGGAAGCCTTGGAGAACGATTTGAATACTTCGATGATGCTTACTACTTTGTATGACGTGTTAAAAGATGAGACGTTAAGTGATGCTTCTAAATCTCGTTTGGTTGAAGAAATGGATGCTGTTTTGGGGCTTCGTCTTTTGGAAAAAGAAGGAACATATCAAGTGGACGATGACATCTTAGCTAAAATCGAAGAACGCAATCGAGCAAAGAAAGAGAAGAATTTTTCTTTCGCCGATCAGATACGTGATGATTTATTGAAGCAGGGAATTAAGTTAATCGATACGCGCGAAGGGACGACGTTCGAGCGTATTTAAAGGAGCGATGAACATGCCAATTTATTATGGATTAGATTTAACGGGGTGGATTTTAATTGTCGTTGCAACGATCATTACGGTTGTTGCCGATATTTATGTAAACAATTGTTATCGTAAGTACAAGAGAATCAACAATAAGAATGGTCTTAGTGGATGTGAAGTTGCTCGAAAGATATTAGATAGTAATGGTCTTAATTCTGTTCATGTTGTCGAGACGAGTGGAGTTTTATCCGATCATTACGATCCAAGCCGGAAAGTTGTAAGACTTTCAAAGGACATTTTTCATGGGACGACGCTTGCCTCTAGTGCCGTAGCAGCCCACGAAGTAGGGCATGCCATTCAAGATCGCGATAATTATGTTTTTATACGGATCCGTGGTTTTTTGGTTCCCTTTGTCAATTTTGGAAGCAAATTTGGATACATTGTATTGTTGATTGGTCTTATTTTTGGCTATATGGATTTAGCTTGGGGTGGAATTGGTCTATTATTACTTATTTTGCTTTTTCAACTTGTCACTTTGCCTGTCGAGTTTAATGCGTCGAATCGGGCTTTGATGGAACTTAAGAAGCTTTCTCTTTTAGAAGAAGACGAGTTACAAGGAAGCAGTAAGATGTTACGCGCTGCTGCATATACTTATGTTGCGTCCCTTGCTAATACGATTCTTCAGATTTTACGCCTCATTTTGATCGTTGCTAATCGAAGTGATGATTAAAACGCTTATGGCGTTTTTTTATATATTAGGAAAGTGCGTTTAAATTCTTGTTCAAAAAAAACGGCCTCATTTAAAACGAAGTTCACAACAAAAAGATTAAAGTTTAAATCTTTAATCATCTAAATCAATAGGAAACATAGTACTACCACAGTAAGGACAATCCATCTTGGGAGTACTTTTCTTTTTGATAAATTTTAAAAAAACTATACATTCATTTACAATAAAATCGGGAACTGGATCCAATTTGTGACATTTTTTACATTTAAAAATATATATTTTTTCATCTTTCCCAAAATAATCTTGAGCTTCTTTTAATATTTTCGTAATTTCTTTTTCTTCTTTATTCATGATATATCTCCATTAAGTATAAATACGATTATAGTATATCATTGTATTGTTACAAATTGGACAATTAATAGGATCAGATTCAAAATTAATGACAATCAGTGAACGCCACATATTTAATTTTTTTTGATAATCAGATTTTTCTTATTCTATCTTCTTTTTATAGAATAAGAAAATGATATTAATTTTATCAAAACCATTGATACGAACACTTGTTCTCGATATAATTGGTGCAGGTAGGTGATGAAATATGATTATTCATAAATCTTATAAATTTAGAGTATACCCTGATTCAAATCAAAAAGAATTAATTCATAAAACTTTTGGATGTAATCGATTTATTTATAATCATTATTTGGAAGATAAAAAAAGTGAATATGAAAAAACAAAGCATTCTAAAACTCTTTATGAATGTATCAAAGATATTCCATCACTATATAATGAACGACCATATCTAAAAGAAATTGATTCAATGAGTCTTAGATGTACAATATTTGACTTAGATAATGCCTTTAAAGGATTTTATAAAGGAATTAGAAATTATCCAAAATTTAAAAGTAAATATGATAAAAATAGCTATAGAACGAATATGATAACAAATCATTATAATGGAAAAACTTATAAAAATATAAAACTAGATTTACAAAATAAAACAGTTACATTACCAAAACTAAAAGAAATGAAGATAAAAGGTTATAGAAATTTGGTTAAAATAAATGGAAGAATTATTCATGCTACTTTATCAAGAGAACATAATGGAAAATACTATGTATCAATATTATATGAACAAGAAGTTGGTATTCCAAAATTGAAACCAAATCGTATTGTAGGAATAACTTAGGAATAAAAGATATTGTTATCACTTCAGATAATATGAGATATAGTAATGAAAAAGTAATAAAGAAATATGAAAAAAGAATCAAGAGGAAACAAAAAAAACTAGCAAGAAAGGAAAAAGGAAGTAATAATTATTATAAATGCAAACAAGAATTAGCTAGACTGTATTCAAAGTTAAAAAATGCAAGAAAGTACATTATAGAAGAAATCACAAAAACAATTACAGACACATATGACATTATTGTAACAGAAACACTTAAAATAAAAAGTATGATTAAAAATCATCAATTAACGAAATCTTTAACAGATGTTACATTAGGAGAATTAATGAGAAAACTAGAGTATAAAGCAAATTGGAAAGGGAAAAAAATATATAAAGTAGATCCTTATTATCCAAGTAGCCAATTATGTAGTGTTTGTGGATATCAAAATAAAATAATCAAAAATTTAAGTGTAAGAAAATATATATGTCCAAAGTGTCAAAATGAATTAGATAGAGATCAGAATGCCGCAGTTAATATTATGTTTGAAGGAATAAAACAGTATATGAAAGAATTGGTATAAGGACAAAAACAAAAAATAATTTTGAACAATTGGTACGGTAGCGACTATCGGAAGTTAAGTCTATGAAGAGGCGTAGTCTCAGTGAAGTAGAAAAACCATATCGTGAGGTATGGTAGTCAAAATTTATTTTGACTTTTGTTCTCCACAAAATTTGTGGATAAATGAATTTAAACTTTTGTTTTTGGTGCATTTTTTCCATTTTTTTGTTAAAATCGTGATGGAGGAAGAAGTATGAATGTGATTGAGATTAATGTGTTGGTGCTTGCTTATATGGGAGATACGATTTATGAAGACTACATTCGAAAACATCTTATCTTAAAGGGAATTAGTCATGTAGGAGAGTTACAAAAAGAGTCCATTCGTTACGTTAGTGCGAAGAGTCAAGCGAAATTTTTGACGATGCTCCTTGAAAACGCTATTTTTCTCGAAGATGAAGTTGATGTTCTTCGGCGTGCACGCAATTACAAAAGCAATAGTCATCCTAAAAATTGTGATATTGTTACTTATAAACATGCAACAGCATTAGAAGCAGTGATTGGCTATTTATATTTGAATGAACGATATTCACGAATTGAGAGAATTATGAAGGAAATTTTGAAGGAGGAAACAGAATGCTAGCGTATGGAAAAACGGTCGCTTACGAGTTGTTACAAAATCCGAAAATGGTGAAAAGAGTTATTTTGCGAGAGGGATTCGATGATAAAACAATCTTTTCTCTTCTAGAAAATTCGTCTTTTAAGGTTGAATACTTAGACAAATTGCGTTTTTCTAAAGTTGCAGAAGGAAATCACCAAGGTATAATAGTGGACATTGAGGACTTTCCTTATCAATCATTAGAGGAAGTATTCAAAAAAGATCCTTCCTTTGTTCTCATCTTAGATCACTTAGAAGATCCCCATAATTTAGGAGCTATTGTACGTACGGCAGAAGCTGCTGGAGTCGATGCGATCATCCTTCCTAAAAACCGTAGCGTTTCCGTGACTCCTACTGTGATGAAGACTAGTGCTGGAGCTATTTTTCATGTACCGATTTCGCTCGTTACCAATTTACATCAGTCTATCGAATCGCTTAAAAAGAACGGTTTTTGGATCGTAGGAACCGATATGGAGAACAGTCAAGATTATCGTTCTATTCCCTACGATGGTAAAATTGCATTGGTCATTGGAAGTGAAGGATTTGGTATGAGTCGGTTGGTTCGTTCTTCTTGTGATTTTATTGCTCGTATTCCTATGTACGGTAAGGTGAATAGTTTAAATGCATCTGTTGCTAGTGCTATTATGATTTATGAGGTAGTCCGCAATAGAAAGTAGGTTTTATTGTGGAATATAAAGATTTAAATGATTATGAAATTCTTTATTTAGTGGAAGAAAACAATGAGGATGCGGTTTCTACTCTCTATGAGAAGTACCGTCCTGTCATCGAACGTTATGCCTATCAATACTATATGCGTTTTAAAAATCGAGGCGTTAGTTACGATGATTTCGTTCAAGAAGCGTATATTGGTTTTTATTCTTCGATTACCAAATTCGATAAAAATCGAGCAGTATTGTTCTATACTTTTGCGTGTATTTGTATTCAGAGTCGTCTTTATAATTATAGTAGGAAGTTTTTAACTTATAAAAAGGATGCTTCTTGTTACGTTTATTCTTACGATGATGAAATAGAGTCACTCGATCTTTCTTATTTCGAAGTGTTAGAAGACCCTCGGGATAATCCGGTTGAACTTTTAGATCAAGATTCTCTTTTTTGTTTTTTGATTTCCTTTAAACATGAATTATCTTTTAAACAGTCTTGTATTTTTGAACTTCGTGTCAATGGCTTTTCCTATCAGGAAATTGCTCAACTTCTTTCTGTTAGTCGTAGAACCGTTGGAAGTTTACTTGCCCGAGTTCGACAAAAACTTCGTTATGAAATGGGGCAATCGAATAAGTTAGGTGTTTTTAATTCTTAAAAGTATGATATAATGATAATAGGTGATACTATGTGGAGTGCAAATGAGGAACGATTAAAAGAACTTCAGAAGAAATACTATTATTTGGATCGAACGATGAAAGAAGTTCATAAAAAAGGGTATTATTTAACGCAAGTTACCTATCCTTTGTCCCAAGATCTTTTTGAGCATCTTGCTAAATTTGATCGTGATCACAAAGAAGAAGTGATTAAAGATAATCTTTTGGAACTTTCGATTTTGGCACTCGGAGAATACGTTGGAAATGGTAGATATTTAACTAGTAAAAATGGAGAAGCAAGAAAAATGTTAAAAGAAATGTTCATGGAGTATGCTCCTTATCTTCCATCTGAAGATGTTCCTTACTATAAAAAGATGATCGAAGAAAATCCGATTATGTACTATAGCGAGTTCGTCGACTATCGTAACCAACGCCAAGTAGGACAGGCCCCTTCTCAAAGTCATTCTATGCAATATGCAAAGAAGACCGCGGCAGGAATACTCTATACCGAAGATAATGCGCTCAATACGAATGCTTTTGTTCGCATCTTCTTAATTCCTGCTTATGTTGTTGCTGCAACTCTATTTATCGCTCTTGCTTATTTTTTAAGCCAATTTTCTTAAAATATTTAAAATTCGTTGACGAAATGATAAATGTGTGTTATTTTAAACGTAACACGAAAAAGTGTTTTTATTTTGCTTGAAGCATATAATTAAAGAAGGTGGAATTAGATGAAAAAAGAAGCTTTACCAACTTCAGAAAAAACGAAGACAAAAGAAGAGAAAACGAAGCAAGATTCTAAGAAAAAAGAAGTAAAAAAGAAAGATACTTCTAGCAAGAACAAAAAGGCAGTAAAAAAAGGGAAAAAGGGCTCTTTTTGGAAAGATGCGAAGAATGAATTTGTTCATATTAAATGGCCAGATAAAAAAGCGATGGTTAAGTATTCTGTTGCAACTTTGTTTTTTATCGTATTTTTTGCTCTATTCTTTTATGTGATCGAAATCATTTTTGCTTTTCTTAAGAGTTTGGTGTAGCGTATGGATAAGCAATGGTATGTTGTCAATACTTATTCGGGACACGAGAATAAGGTAAAAGAGAAATTAGAGATGCGTGCAGAATCGATGGATATGCAAGATTACATCTTTCGTGTTATTGTTCCTGAACAAAAAGAAATCGAAGTAAAAGATGGTGTTCAGAAAGAAAAAATTAAAAAGATGTTTCCTGGTTACATTTTAGTTGAGATGGTTATGAGTGATGATGCGTGGTTCGTCGTTCGTAATACACCTGGTGTTACAGGATTTATCGGTTCTAGTGGAAAGGGTGCGAAACCGACACCGCTTCAACCATACGAAGTTGATCACATTTTAAATAGTATGGGTATGAGTAGACTTGATGTCGATAAAGAGTTGACTGCTGGAACGAAGGTTAAAATTATTGCAGGACCATTTACTGGTATGTATGGTACTGTCGATAGTTTGGATTTACCAAATCAAAAGATTCTACTTCTTGTAGACTTGTTTGGACAAGAAACTAGTGTTGAAGTAGATCTTACACAAATTGAACGTGCATAATTAGTTGCATTTCAAATTGTTTTATGTTATTATTTAAGGGCTATATTATTTTAATATAGATAAATTAAGTGGGAAGCAAATGGATGTGCTATTCGAACCACTCGCGAAAACGAGAAAATATTAGGAGGTGTTTTTCGTGGCAAAAGAAGTAGTTAGAAAGATTAAATTACAAGTACCTGCTGGAAAAGCAACACCTGCTCCACCAGTTGGAACAGTGTTAGGACCTGCAGGAATTAATTTACAAGAGTTTTGTACGAAGTACAATGATGCAACTCGTGATAAAATGGGGGATATTTTACCAGTTGAAATTAGTATTTACGATGATAGAAGTTTCGACTTTGTAATTAAGACTCCACCTACGCCATTCTTATTAAAGAAATATGCAAAGATCGATAAAGGTTCTGTTAAGGGAGCTAATCAAGTTGTTGCGACACTTACAAAAGAACAAATTCGTGAAATTGCCGAAATCAAGTTACCTGATCTTAATGCTTACACTGTCGAAGAAGCAATGCTTATTGTCGAAGGTACAGCACGTAATATGGGTATTGCTGTAAAAGGAATCAACGATAAAGAACTTTTAGAGCAACAAAAAGAAGCACTTGAAGAAGAAAAAGAAATGGCGAAACGTGAAGCTGAGCTTGCTTCTATGGAAGAAGAAGTAAAAGCTCCAGCACCTGAAGTTGAAGTTGTTTCTGAAAAGAACGAAGAAGAATAATGATTTATTTATCATTCATATAGGGTTTAGACCTATGTGGAAGGAACATCCGCAATTATTAAGCTGTCCACTAGACCACATAAGGAGGAAAGTATGAAACAAAGAAGTAAAAAATATCGTGAAGCGTTGAGTAAGATCGATAAGAATACAAGTTACAGTAAAGAAGAAGCTGTTAAATTAGCGAAAGAGACTTCTATTAGTAATTTTGATGCTTCCGTTGAAGTAGCAATGCGCCTTAACTTAGATACTAAGAAAGCAGATCAACAGTTACGTGGAGCTATTGTGTTACCTAAGGGAACTGGTAAAACAAAGAAAGTTTTGGTTATTGCTAAGGGAGATCATGCAAAGAAGGCTCAAGAAGCTGGTGCTGATTATGTAGGAGACGTCGATATGTTAGAAAAGATCGAAAAAGAAAATTGGTTCGATTTTGATACGATGATCGCTACTCCTGATATGATGCCATTACTTGGTAAACTAGGACGTGTTTTAGGACCTAAAGGGTTAATGCCAAATCCTAAGACAGGAACGGTTACGACTGATGTTCAAAAAGCGATCAACGAAGTAAAAGCTGGACGTGTTGAATATAGAACAGATAGTTTTGGTAATGTTCACGCATTAATTGGTAAGGTTTCTTTTAGTGAAGAAGATCTATTAGAAAACTTGAATGCCTTTGTTGCAAATATTTTAAAAATTAAACCTACAACAGTAAAAGGTGACTATGTTAAAAATATTACGATTACGACAACGATGGGTCCTGGAATTAAAGTTAGTTTAAATTCATTTGACAAATAGTTGGTAATCGAATATAATAAAATCAATTTATTGGTGCCATAGACAGTAGGTAAAAAAGTAAATCCTACCGAGGACTGACTTAAATTAAGTACTAGATAAAGTCTTTCTGTCTATGATGGGAAGACTTTTCTTATGGCATCCCTAAATAAGAAAGAGAGGTGTTTTTATGGCAAGTGCAAAGATTTTAGCAGCAAAGCAAAAGACGATCGATGAAATTACATCTTGTGTAGAGCAAGCAAATAGTATTGTTTTGTTTGATTATCGTGGTTTGACAGATGGTGAAACAAAGGAATTACGTCGTGAGTTACGTAAGTCTGGAAGCGATTATAAAGTATACAAGAATACGCTGATGGCTCGTGCTTTCTCTTCCATGAATATTGATCTTACTGAGGGTCTTAGTGGTCCTAGTGCTTTGGCATTTGGTAGCGATCAGGTTGCTCCAATTAAGGTGTTAACTGATTTTGCTAAGAAACATCCAGCTTTAGTATTAAAAGTAGGGATTATCGATGGTGTCGTTGCTGATCAAGCAAAGTTAAAAGAGTATGCAACTATTCCATCAAGAGATGGCTTACTTACAATGCTTGCTGGTGGTATGATCGGTCTAGTGAAAGATCTATCCATCTGTTTGGATTTGTATGCACAACAAAAACAAGATTAATTTAGAAAATAATATATAAGGAGGAAATGAAAATGGCTAAATTAAATAGAGAAGACTTTATTAGTGCTTTAAAAGAAATGAGTCTTTTAGAAATTAAAGAATTAGTAGATGCAATGAAGGAGGAATTTGGTGTTGATCCATCAGCTGTAGCAGTTGCTGCTGCACCTAGTCAAGAAGCTAGTGACAATGGACCATCTTCTGTCAATGTTATTTTAAAAGATGCTGGTGCTGCTAAAGTTGCAGTTATCAAAGTCATTCGTGAAATCACTGGTCTTGGATTAAAAGAATCTAAGGACATTGCAGATGCTGCTGATTCTGTTGTAAAAGAAAACATTTCTGTTGAAGAAGCAAATGATATTAAAGCTAAGCTTGAAGAAGCTGGTGCTACTGTAGAAGTTAAGTAATTAATGGATACGTTTCGGATCGTTTTATAAAAGCGATCCTTTTTTTGTTTTAGAAATGTGGAGGTAGCTACTTGAAGTGATGGTGAAACTATGGTATTCTTGTAATAATAGAAGAGGAGAGGTAACATGGAACAAGAAAGAGATAAAAAGAGAGTATTCATGATCGGAATGAGTATTTTACTAGTATTAATTCTAGTAATAGGAGGAACCTACGCATGGTTTACACTTCAACTAAACGGAACGAAAGTAAATGTCTTGAAAGCAGGAACTTTATCACTCATATTAAATGATGAAAATAGTATGGGGATATCTCAAGAAAAAGCTGTTCCGATGTTAGATGAAGTAGGGGAAACATTAGATCCCTATCATTTTACCCTAGAAAACCATAGTGATATAGCAAGTGAATATACAATCTACTTGGATGATATCGATTTAGAAGCAGATGAAACAAGAATGAATGATAGTTTTGTCAAATATCAACTAACCAAAGATGGAACGAAAACGACGGCATTGTTAAATACAATAGGAGTTCATCCAAATAGAATCTTAGATAGTGGAACCATAAGTGGAAATACGACAATTACCTATGACTTAAGATTATGGATTGATTCTAATACAGGAAACGAAGCGATGGGCCAAGTTGTAAGAACAAAGATCCGAGTCGTGGCTACACAGTCTGAGCAACTTGCAACTTCTGAACCACGTAATGAAAATATTTTAAATATATATCGTTATGATGCAACGAGTTGTTTAACAGGAGAAGAAGAAACTTGCGTAGAAATAAAACAAGCACCAGCCGTTTATGAATCAGGAACGATTGTAAAATATAAAGTAAATGATACAGAAGAAAAATATTTTCATGTCATTAGTGATAATGAAGATGGTACACTAACGATGCAACAAAGAGAGAATACGATTTATAATACGGCATGGTATGAAACATCAGCAGATAATAGTAAGGGGCCACTAACAGTATTACCTGCTTTAGAGAGTGCGACAGCAAGATGGACAAATGTAAATGATCAAACTTACACGATGGGTGATACTCCTTTTCAAGGAATTTCCTTCACGGGATGTCGTTATACAGAATGTACGACAAATACGTATACGCTTGCAAGTAGAACGGGAAAAGCGCGAATGATCACGGTTCAAGAGGCAGGAGGATTAGGATGTGAGTATATGACAAGTCGAAGTTGTCCTGCTTGGATGATTAATTATTTGCATGAGTCAACGAGTTTTGGAGGAACAGTTAACGTAACAGGAGAATACGGAAGCAACCTTGGATACTGGACCATGTCGGCTTATTCGTCTAACAAGTCGGAGGCGATGTACGTGCGTTATTCTGGCGTGTACGAAGACGTCGTGTTGTATACGACCTACGGTGCGCGGGCAGTCGTCGTAATCGACAAGTAGAAAAGGGAAACCTTTTCTGGTAAGTGGCCAATAGCAAGTTGACATAGGGAAGCGTGATGAAAAAGACGTAGCCTTTTTTTGTTTGGAAAAATTTTGTTGTGTTATTGACAAATAGTAAATATGGTTATATAATGGTTAGTACGAAAGGAGCTTACTATGTTTTAGGTAATATAGTAAGCTCTTTGCTTTTGGGGCGATGATAGTGGGTCAATACTTTAGTAATGAAAAATTAGATAGTTGTATAAAGATGTATCGAACGAAAGTGTTGGATCGTGAGTTTACTTTTTATACGGATCGAGGGGTCTTTAGTAAAGATCATTTGGATTTTGGGACACGTCTTCTTCTTGAGAATATTCCTCTTTCTTTGGTGGGCGATACTCTTTTGGATGTTGGTTGTGGTTATGGTGTGATGGGGATTGTTCTTTCTAAGATTGTTGGGTGTCATTCAACACTTGTCGATGTGAATCGTAGAGCTCTTCATCTTGCTTCAATGAATGCTGAAGCTAATGGTGTTACTTCTGTTAGTGTTCTTGAAAGTCATTGTTATGATAACGTTTCTTCCTCCTTTCATACTATTATTACTAATCCTCCCATTCGGGCAGGAAAGAAAGTCGTCTATGAAATCGTGATGAAAGCAAAAGATCATTTATTACCAGGCGGAACATTATTTTTGGTTATTCGCAAAGAACAGGGAGCGAAATCGTTAATTTCCGACCTTGAAACATGTTATCATGTAGAGGTGTTGGAACGTAAAAAAGGTTTTTTTGTTTTGAAATGCACTTTTTGATTGACTTCTTGTATCTTTTGTGTTAATAATATAAATTGGCAACGTATTATTTTTTAATAAATATGTTCTTTGATTAAAATTTTATATAGGGGTGAATAATAGTGGCATATAAGATTATCAATTGTGGTGACCACCGTAAAAGAAGAAGTTTTTCTAGAATTAGAAATACTTATGAATTAAAAGATTTGTTAGAGATTCAAAAGAAATCCTATCAATGGTTTATCGATACAGGAATTAAAGAAGTGTTCGATGACCTATTCCCCGTTGAAAACTTTTCTGGTACTTTAGCACTAGAATTTGGAGAATACCATTTTGATGAACCTAGATATTCTATTAAGGAGAGTAAGGATCGTCAAACTACTTTTGCTGCGCCTTTAAAAGTAGAAGTGCGTCTTTTTAATCATGAGACTGGTGAAGTAAAAGAACAAGAAATTTTCTTGGGCGATATGCCGATTATGACAGATAGTGGAACGTTTGTTATCAATGGAGCAGAGCGTGTTATTGTATCGCAGTTGGTTCGTAGTCCAAGTGTTTATTTTAATCGTGAAATCGATAAAAATGGGCGAGAACTTATTACGTCACAAATTATTCCGACACGTGGTACATGGCTTGAATTTGAAGCGGATGCTAGAGATGTATTATACGTTCGTATCGATCGTACGAGAAAGGTAACCCTTACGACTTTGTTGCGTGCTTTTGGGCTTTCGACAGATGATGAAATTTTGAGTGTTTTTGGTGATGACGATTACTTAAAGAACACGATTGCAAAAGATTCAACGAAGAACACGGACGAAGCATTAATCGAAATTTATGAGAAATTGAGACCAGGGGAACCTGCTACACTCGATTCTTCTAAAAACCAGATTATTACACGTTTTTTTGATGAATTTCGTTATGATTTGGCGAAAGTTGGTCGTTATAAATTCAATCGTAAATTGAATGTCGTCGATCGTTTGTTAAATCAGACTATTGCGGAAGATATTAAAGTAGATAAAGAAGTTGTTCTTGCTAAGGGAACGCTTATTACGAAAGATATATTAGAGAAATTACGTCCTGTTTTTGAGGCGGGTTACGGGGTAAAAGAGGTTTCTATTAACGAAGACTTAGACACCTATGCCAAAGTACAACAAGTTAAGATTTATCACCCTAATAATAAGAAAGAAAAGTTGGTTGTTCTTGGTAATGATCAAACGATCGATGTAAAACGTTTGACGATTTCCGATGTGTATGCGGCAGTTTCTTACTATTTGAATTTGCTTCATGGTGTTGGAAATATTGATGAAATCGATCATTTGGGTAATCGTCGTATTCGTCAAGTAGGAGAACTTTTACAAAATCAATTCCGTATTGGTGTCAGTCGTATGGAACGTGTGATTCGTGAACGTATGACAACACAGGAAATGGAAGAGGTTACCCCTAAGACATTAATTAATATTCGTCCTGTTACAGCAGCGAT
Source organism: uncultured Muribaculaceae bacterium (assembly GCA_964546995.1). GTDB lineage: Bacteria > Bacillota_I > Bacilli_A > RF39 > UBA660 > CAZJKO01. Next base: position 80,461 of record CAZJKO010000001.1, read on the forward strand.
GAAAGAGTTCTTTGGAAGTAGTCAGCTTTCTCAATTTATGGATCAGACGAATCCTGTGGCAGAGCTTACGAATAAGAGACGTCTATCTGCGTTGGGTCCAGGTGGTTTATCGAGAGATCGTGCTGGTATGGAAGTACGTGACGTCAATGCTTCGCACTATGGTCGTATTTGTCCGATTGAGTCACCAGAAGGACCAAACATTGGGCTTATTACGTCTTTGGCAAGCTATGCTAAAGTTGACGATTATGGGTTCATTATGACGCCGTATCGTAAAGTCGATCATTCACAAATTACGGATCAAGTTGATTATTTGACGGCAGATGAAGAACAAGATTTTATCATTTCGCAATCTACTGTTGGAACAAATGAAGACAATGTGATTATCGATGAGAGAGTTAATGCTCGTTTCCGTGGTGAAAATATTTTGGCGAAACCGGAACAAGTCGATTATATCGATGTTTCGCCACAACAAGTTGTGTCTGTTACGACAAGTTGTATTCCATTCTTGGAACACGATGATGCAACGCGTGCACTGATGGGTGCTAACATGCAACGACAATCCGTACCACTTTTAAAGGCCGAAGCTCCTTTGGTTGGTACTGGTGTAGAATATATAGCAGCAAAAGACAGTGGTGTAGTCATTGTTGCAAAAGCCGATGGTATTGTAGAATACGTCGATGCCAAAAAGATTGTCGTGAAAAACAAAACAGGGAAAGATACTTATTATCTTGCTAACTTTGAGCTTGCTAACTCTGGTATTTGTAACCATCAAAGACCGATCGTTAAGGTAGGTGATAAAGTCGTTCGTGGTGAAACGATTTTAGCAGATGGTCCAAGTACCGATATGGGTGAACTTGCACTTGGTAAAAATATGGTTGTCGCATTTATGACCTTTAATGGTTATAACTACGAAGATGCTGTTATTCTAAATGAAAACTTAGTTAAAGATGACAAATATACATCTCTTCATTTGGAAGATTACGAAATGCAATGTCGTGAGACGAAGTTAGGACCTGAAGAGATTACAAGAGATATTCCTAATGTTAGTGAGGAAGCTCGTCGTAATTTGGATGAAAATGGTATTGTAACAATTGGTACAGAAGTAAAAGAAGGGGATATCTTAGTTGGTAAAGTTACTCCTAAGGGTATGGCTGAACTTACTTCTGAAGAAAAACTACTTCATGCTATCTTTGGGGAAAAGACGCGTGAGGTTCGTGATACGTCACTTCGTGTTCCTCATGGAGGCGATGGTATTGTTCACGATATTAAGATTTATTCTAGAAAAGATAACGATGAATTGCCAGCGGGGGTTAGCAAAGTTATTCGTGTTTACATTATTCAAAAACGTAAGATTCAAGTTGGGGATAAGATGGCAGGTCGCCATGGTAACAAAGGTGTTATTTCACTTATCCTACCACAAGAAGACATGCCGTTCTTACCAGATGGACGTCCTGTCGATATTATGCTGAATCCACAGGGTGTTCCATCCCGTATGAATTTAGGACAAATTTTGGAACTTCATTTGGGTATGGCTGCTAAAAGCTTAGGTGTTCATGTGGCAACTCCAGTATTTGATGGTGCTCATACTGAAGATATTACCGATATGATGGCTGAAGCAGGAATGGATCCTGATGGTAAGACTGTTCTATACGATGGTCGTACAGGAGATCCATTTGATAATCGTGTTGCAGTTGGTGTTATGTATATGATTAAGCTTCATCACATGGTCGATGATAAGTTACATGCTCGTAGTACAGGACCATATTCATTGGTTACACAACAACCACTTGGTGGTAAAGCGCAATTTGGTGGACAACGTTTTGGAGAAATGGAAGTTTGGGCACTTTATGCTTATGGTGCTGCTCATACATTGCAAGAGATTTTAACGGTTAAATCCGATGATGTCTTAGGTCGTGTTAAAGTTTATGAGGCGATCGTTAAGGGTCAAGAAATTAATCAAGCTGGTGTTCCAGAATCATTTAGGGTTTTAATGAAGGAATTCCAGGCATTAGGACTTGATATTTCGATTATTAACGATAAGGGTGAAAGTCTCGACTTGAAGCAGATCGAAGAAGAAGAGGATCGTGAAGAAATGTCTCCTATGATGGATGAAATCGAAACACTTCCTTCGAAAGAAGAAACGGCTAAACCTATCGCGTTAGATGAAGAAACAGATGGCGATTTAGGTTATGAAGATGAGGATGAAACAGAAGAGGAAGGAGAAGAGGTTGAATGATAGAAGTAAATAAATTTGAAGCTTTAAAAATTGGAATTGCTTCTCCTGATAAAATTCGTGAGTGGTCTTATGGAGAAGTAAAGAAACCAGAAACGATCAATTATCGTACCTTACGTCCAGAACGTGATGGTCTCTTCTGTGAAAAAATATTTGGACCGACAAAAGATTTTGAATGTGCTTGTGGTAAATACAAACGCGTTCGTTATAAGAATATTGTGTGTGATCGTTGTGGAGTAGAAGTGACACGTAGCAAAGTAAGACGTGAACGTATGGGACACATCGAACTTGCTACTCCTGTTTCACACATTTGGTTCTTTAAAGGAGTACCATCTCGAATGGGACTTGTACTTGATATGAGTCCTAGGGATCTTGAAGAAGTACTATATTTCGTTAGTTATGTTGTTATCGATAAAGGTATTGCACCTTTAGAAAACAAACAGACATTATCAGAAAAAGAATATCGTGCTTACTATGAGAAGTATGGTAATGGTTTCCGTGTTGGAATGGGTGCTGAAGCGATTAAGGAACTTTTAAAAGCTATCGATTTAGAAAAAGAAATCGCTGATATTAAGAAAGAACTTGAGGACGCTCAAGGTCAAAAGCGAACGAGGCTTTTAAAACGAATTGATGTTTTAGATTCGTTCTATCAATCTGGAAACCGTCCTGAGTGGATGATTTTGGATGTCATTCCTGTTATTCCGCCAGAACTTCGTCCGATGATACAATTAGATGGTGGACGTTTTGCGACGAGTGATTTGAACGATTTGTACCGTCGTGTTATCAATCGTAACAATCGTCTAAAGAAGTTAATTGATCTTGGGGCTCCTGGAATTATTATTCAAAATGAAAAGCGTATGTTGCAAGAAGCAGTCGATGCTCTATTTGACAATGGTAGACGTGGTAGAAGTGTCACTGGTGCAGGAAATCGTCCTTTGAAATCAATTTCTAGTATGTTAAAAGGGAAACAAGGACGCTTTCGTCAGAACTTGCTTGGAAAACGTGTTGACTACTCTGGTCGTTCGGTCATCGTCGTTGGTCCAAGTTTAAAGATGTATCAGTGTGGAATTCCTAAAGAAATGGCGTTGGAATTATTTAAACCACACGTTATCAATGGACTTGTTAGTCGCGATATTGCTCACAATATTAAGGCAGCAAAACGGTTAATTGAAAATCACGATCCTGTCGTATGGGATGTCGTGGAAGATGTGATTAAAGAACATCCTGTTTTATTAAACCGTGCGCCTACGCTTCACAGATTAGGTATTCAAGCTTTTGAACCGAAGTTGGTTGGTGGTAAGGCAATTCGTCTTCATCCACTTGTTTGTACCGCATTCAATGCCGATTTCGATGGAGACCAAATGGCTGTACATGTACCGCTTAGTGAAGAAGCACAAGCTGAAGCAAGACTATTAATGCTCGGTTCTAACAACATTCTTCATCCGAAGTCTGGAGAACCAATTGTTACACCTTCTCAAGATATGGTTATCGGTAATTACTATATTACGATGGAAAAAGCTGGTCTTGAAGGAGAGGGTCGCGTTTTCAAAAATACAAATGAAGCTTTAATGGCATACGAACGTCGTGAATTAACACTTCACACTCGTGTTGCTGTTCCTGTCGATTCTTTTAAATATAAATTATTTACAGAGGATCAAAAGGGTAAATATTTGGTAACGACGATTGGAAAGATTATTTTCAATGAGATTTTACCAGATAGTTTTCCTTACATTAATGAGCCGACTAGCGATAATATTCAAAAGATTACTCCGAATAAATACTTTATTGAAAAGGGTAAGAATATTAAAGAAGAAATTCAAAAGATGCCTTTGGTTAAACCGTTTGCCAAAGGAACTTTGGAAAGTATTATCGCTCAAGTTTTCAAACGTTATAAAACGACGGAAACTTCTATTATGCTCGATAAATTAAAAGATCTTGGCTTTAAGTATTCGACGCTTGCTGGTATTACTGTTAGTATGTTCGACGTTGCTAGTAGTGAGAGAAAACAAGAGTTTATCGACGAAGGTCAAGCGACTGTCAATAAGATTAATAAACAATATGCAAAAGGTCTTATTACAGAAGAAGAACGTCATGCAAAAGTTATTAGTACTTGGCATGGGGTTAAGGATAAAGTACAAGAAGAGCTTGAGGAAATTGCTAATCGTGAGTTAGATAATCCAATTTTCATGATGATGCATTCTAAAGCTCGTGGTAATATTTCGAACTTTACGCAATTAGCTGGTATGCGTGGGTTGATGCAAAAACCAAATGGTGATCCGATTGAAATTCCAGTATTATCAAACTTTAAAGAGGGACTTTCTGTTGCCGAGTTCTTCTTATCGACACATAGTGCTCGTAAGGGTAGTGCCGATACTGCTTTGAAAACAGCGGATTCTGGTTATTTAACTCGTCGTTTGGTCGATGTTAGTCAAGATATGATTGTAAGAGAAGAAGATTGTGGTACGGATCAAGGTGTCGTTGTCCGCGACTTCATCAATGAGAAAACGGGTGCTGTAATCGAAGGATTATACGATCGTATTATTGGCCGTTATACGAATAAGAAAGTACTTCATCCTGAGACGAAGGAAATGATTGTCGACAAACTTCAATTCATTACTGAGTCTATTGCTGAAAAGATTGTAGCAAGTGGTGTAAAAGAAGTTGAAATTAGAAATATTTTAACTTGTAATACTGTTAATGGTGTATGTCAAAAATGTTATGGACGTAACCTTGCAACTGGTAATTTGGTTGAAATTGGTGAGGCTGTTGGTGTTATGGCTGCACAGTCTATTGGAGAACCTGGTACTCAGCTTACGATGCGTACATTCCATACAGGTGGTGTTGCTGGTGGAGAAGATATTACGCAAGGTCTTCCTCGTATTCAAGAGTTGTTTGAAGCGCGCAATCCGAAAGGAAAAGCAACGATTGCAGAAATCGATGGTAAGATTACAAAGATCGATGAGGATCATGGTAAGTTCAAAATTAGTATCACTAATAGTTTGGAAACTAAAGAACACGTTACAAACTATGGATCTAAATTAAAAGTTAGCAAAGGGGATAAAGTGTCTTGTGGAGATATGTTGACGGAAGGAGCGATTAGTCCTAAAGAACTTCTAGCTGTCACCGATCCAATTACGACACAAGAGTACATCTTAAAAGAGGTACAAAATACTTATCGTTCACAAGGTGTCGATATTTCAGATAAACACGTTGAAATTATTGCTCGTAGAATGATCAGTAAGATTCGCATTGTCGATTCTGGAGATACCTTATTCTTACCTGGATCTTTGGTTAACTTCCGTGAATTTACGGATGGTAATAAAGAGATTATCATGCAAGGTAAGAGACCTGCTTTAGGTAAACCAATCTTACTTGGTATTACGAAAGCATCATTAGAGACGGATTCCTTCTTATCTGCTGCGTCGTTCCAAGAGACGACTCGAATCTTAACAGATGCTGCTATTAAGGGAAAAGTAGATAAGTTACAAGGATTGAAAGAAAACGTTATCATTGGTAAATTGATTCCAGCTGGTACTGGTATTAGAAATTATCGTAATGTCGAATACGATTTAGAAAGTCAGTTTATCGATGAAGAACCACTTGAAACATTAGAAGATGAATTTATGGAATAGATACTATATTTTTAGTATCTTTTTCTTTTGTGTATTTTTTTGATTTGGTGTATACTACTATTTGAATGGAGGTATTTTATGAAAAAAAATACAATAATTAGTCTTCTTATTACTATTGTTATGGGGCTTATTCTTTATTACTTTTTATTGCCACCAATGAATATTGGAAGTCCTATGTTTTGGATTTATTTTATGATTCTTTTTGTTCTTTTTGCTTTTTTACTTCTTGCTTCTTCGTTAGATTTTATTAAAAAGCGAAATGTATTACAGAATTCTAGTATGTTTATCTTTAGTGGAGTGGCTATCGTTTTTGTTGTTATTTTGCTTATTAATTTTGTCTTATGTCCACTATTTCAATCTAATGCTTATGCTAGTCGTATTGCGATAAGAGAAGATGGTAATTTTAGTGAAGAAATTCAACCTGTCGACTTTAACAAGTTGCCTTTGCTCGATAAAGATTCTAGTTTGAAGTTAGGAGATCGGGTGATGGGACAAATGCCTGAACTTGTCAGTCAATTTGACGTTTCTTCTTTGTATACTCAAATCAATTACAATGATGAAATTGTTCGGGTTACTCCTCTTGAATACAATGGTATGTTTAAATATTTTGCTAATCGTAAAGATGGAGTTAAAGGATACATTACTGTCAATTCAGTGACAGGGGAAAGTAATTTGGTCAAATTAGATAAAGGTATGCGCTATATGCCAAGTGCTATGTTTTTTGAGAATTTGTTTCGTCATGTTCGTCTTCAATATCCAACAGAGATTTTTGATCATGAATACTTTGAGTTAGATAATGAGGGAAATCCATACTGGATTATTCCGACCGTTCGTTATGTTGGAGTTGGTATGCGAAAGGATATCAACGGGGTGATCATCGTCAATCCTATTTCTGGTGAAAGTAAGAAATATAGCGTAGAAGATGTACCAACTTGGGTTGATCACGTCTATGATCCATCTCTTATTATTGCCCAAGTGGACGATTGGGGAAGTTATAAAAATGGTTTCTTCAACTCTATTTTTGGACAGAAAAATGTAGTTGATACAACAGAAGGATACAATTATACTATTATGAATGATGATGTGTATTTGTATACTGGTATTACTTCTGTCGTTAATGATGAATCTAATTTAGGATTTATTTTAACTAATCTTCGTACAAAAGAAACTGTATTCTATTCTGTTCCAGGTGCAGAAGAGTTCTCTGCTATGGCGAGTGCTGAAGGGCAAGTTCAACAAATGCAGTATACCTCAACGTTTCCTCTTCTTATCAATTTAAATGGACGTGCAACGTATTTGGTTTCTTTAAAAGATAATGCAGGACTTGTTAAGATGTACGGTTTTGTCGATGTCTTAGATTATCAAAAAGTGTCTGTTAGCGATTCATCACTCGGTATCATGGAAGCAGCTAGAGTTTATCTTGATTCACAAAGTTTAACGAGTGAAGAAGGGTTAGTTGAAAAGACGATTACTGTACAAACGATTACGACAGCTATTCAAAATGGGAATACTGTTTACTATATCACTGATACAAATGGATCGAAGTATAAAGCGTCTATCAAAGTAGGGGAAGATATTCTTCCGTTTATTCAGGCAGGATCTTCTTTAACGATTCACTATATTCGTGAAAGTGTTGTAACAGAGATTACACAAATTTCATAAAGAGAAGCAATTCTCTTTTTTTGTTGACTTTCTTAATTTTTCGTAGTAACGTATAGTTAACATAAACCTTTTGCTTTTGGGATGGTGATTATGATGAGAGAATGTTATCAAAATCCTAAAATAATTTCAATTTCTTCAGAACTTTTGGAATTATCACAGTTGTTATCTTTGACCCTTCCTTCTATTTCTTATTATCCAGAATAAAATGATACTTTTTCTTCCCCTTTACTTGTTTCTCGTTGGTTTCGAGAAAAGGCATTTGATTTAGATCCGTTGCCTTTTGTTCCGTTTGATCAATTATATTGTTTATCAAAGAGTTATTACGATGATGATCTATTTAAGGTTTTAGAACAGAAAATAGTTATGTTCAATCCATTTTGTATTCCTATTGACTATTTTAATCGGTCTCCTTACTATGGTGAATTTATGCCTATTTATGTTGGTAATCAATTAGAAAAGTTAAAACTTATTTATACGGAATTTAGATTATCTAAAAATAGGACCTCTTTTACTCCTTTGATCTATGGTCATGAAGTGATTCATAGTGTGTTAGAGCAAAATAAATACTCAATTGGTAGTTATTTGAATTATGAAGTTTTACCGATGATGTTTGAAAAAATATTGGCAAATGATTTTGATCAATCAGGAGTATTGTTGAATAGAATTATGCTTTATCGTTTGCAAAACTTGAAAGAATATATCACTTTGTTAAGCGATTCATCAATTGATGATTTTGGTAAAATGAAAATTTCTACCTATCTTTCTTCTTTGCTTCTTTCTAGTGATCTATTTTTAAAGTATTTAAAAGCAGGTATTGAAGGTAAATGTGAAATGTTGGAAGAATTTTATCATGTCATAAAAGATCAATCAAGTATTGAGTGTCTTTTGGATATGTTTGATATTTCTTATCAAACAAGTTTGTAACATACTTTGCAGTTAATGAGAAAGGAAGAGACATATGTATCGATATAAGTATTATTATAAGGATGGAACAGAAGAAATCAGTGAATGTTGGGGTAAGACACCAACATCTATGTATAATGACTTTGATGGATTAATGGATTGGGACGATTTTTATGCTTTAGAGGAAAAAGATATGACGACAAAAAAGATTTTAGAAATGGCGATGGTTTTATATAAAGGATTTTTAAAAGATTTTTATCGAATAGAGATTATTAATGATGAAACAAATGAAGTAGTCGATTATATTGAGGAAAGTGAGTGAGTGTTATGTATCGATATAAATATTATTATAAGGATGGAACGGAAGAAATTAGTGGATGTTGGGGAAAGACACCAACATCTATGTATAATGACTTTGATGGGTTAATGGATTGGGACGATTTTTATGCTTTAGAGGAAAAAGATATGACGACAAAAAAGATTTTAGAAATGGCGATGGTTTTATATAAAGGATTTTTAAAAGATTTTTATCGTATAGAAATCATCAATGATGAAACGGGAGAAGTTGTCGATTATATTGAAGAAGAAAGGGGGTGAAAAAGTGGCAAAGTTCGGTTGGTTTAGCGCTAACGAAGATGGTGAAGTGGTGGCAAAAACTGATGTTAGAGATGATGGAACCGTACATAGATATGAATATACGAAAGAGGATGATGTAAAAGCTGGGCATGGACATAAAAAGTATAATAGTATGAATGATTTTTTGGAAGATGATCCTGCTTGGAATCGTGAAAAGGACAACCCAAAAAGTGTGGGCAAAAAATGGTATGGTAATGGATTCAATCTAACGCTTGAAGAGTTAAAAGCTTTGAGAGAAGATCTTATCAATAGTCAGTTGCATACCGCAAAAGAATTAATATTAAAAATGAAATAATATTAAGGAAAGTGTTATTTTGATTGATAACACTTTTTTTGTCAACTTGAGATAAAACTTTCTTTTTTCGTTGAAAGAGTTTTCTATCTATTGTAAAATAATAGTAGTTTACTAGGAGGGTGATGACTTTGAGAAGACTTAATCAATGTGGTTTTGGTATTGGTGCGATGATTGGGTTTATTTGCTTTTTTGTTTTGGCTTTAATTATCGTGGCAATTTTGATTTATCAAAATGGGCTTGGTGATGATCCTTTTACTTCGATGATTTTATTAAAGGAGGAGATTTTTTTTGCGTATTGGGGTTGATATCGATGGGGTTCTCAATAATATTAGCGATTGGCATTTATCATATGGTAGTAAGTATGCTTCATTAAAAGGGATCGATCGTGGTTTTCATCCTGATGAGTATTTTGTGAAAGATGTTTTTTCGTTTACCGATCATGAACGGAACGAATTTTGGGATAAGCATATGGTAGAACTTGCTAAGACGATTGAGATTCGTCCTTTTGCGGTCGAAGTGTTACATAAATTAAAAGAGATGGGTCATACGATTGTCATTTTGACAGCGCGCAATAGTGATTTTTTAATTGGGGAATACGAGGGTAAGATGGATGAATTGGTACTCGAATGGTTAAATAAGCATGGGGTTCCCTACGATGAAATCATTACTGATAGCACTTCTAAGGTGAATAAGTGTCTTGAATATTCTTTGGATGTGATGATCGAAGATAAAAAGAAAAATGTTTTAGAAATTAGTAAACATATTCCTGTTCTTTGTTTTGATCAGTTACATAATCGTGGTGTGGAAGGGCCGAATATTCATCGTGTTTATACGTGGTATCAGGTATACGATTATTTTTGTCATTTCGATGACGAGATCGAAGTTATTTAAAACTTGTAATTTATCGTTGACAATTACATATCCTAATGATATAGTATAAATGCTAATTAAATTTGATTTTGCTTTATGCAAAATTTTATTTAAGGGGTAAAATGATACACCTGGATATGTGTAAAGAAAGGAGATCTATTTTATATGCCTACAATTAACCAATTAGTTAGAAAAAACAGAAAAGATAAGACAAGAAAAAGTAAGGCACCTGTTTTGGGAATTGGACTTAATACCATTCAAAGAAAACAAACTAGTGTAAATGCTCCTCAAAAGCGTGGAGTATGTACTCGTGTTGGGACTAGAACACCAAAGAAACCGAACTCAGCACTTCGTAAGTATGCACGTGTTCGTTTGAGTAATGGGAAAGAAGTCGATACTTACATTCCTGGAATTGGTCATAACTTACAGGAACATAGTGTGGTTTTAATTCGTGGTGGACGTGTTAAGGATTTGATCGGAGTTCGTTATCATATTGTTCGTGGTACGTTAGATACTGCTGGAGTAAAAGATAGAAAACAAGGTCGTTCTAAATACGGAGCTAAGAAACCTAAAAAATAGTAATCGTTTAGTTTTAGAAGGGAGGCAGTTATTATGCGTAAAAGACGTGCTGTGAAAAGAGACGTTTTACCAGATCCTATATATAAGTCAAAGGTTATTACGAAACTTGTAAATAGTATTATGTTAGATGGTAAGAAGGGTAAAGCACAAACGATTGTATACGAAGCGTTCGACATGGTTAAGGAAAGAACAGGGAAAGATGCTTTGGAAGTATTCAATGAAGCTTTAGAAAATATTAAACCTCAACTTGAAGTAAAATCACGCCGTGTTGGTGGAAGTAATTATCAAGTTCCAATTGAGGTTAGTCCTAGTAGAAGTCAAGCACTTGGACTACGTTGGCTTACAAAATATTCGAGAGAACGTGGTGGTAAGGGTATGGCTGAAAACTTAGCAAATGAAATTATTGATGCATCAAATGGTACAGGTGCAGCAGTTAAAAAACGTGAAGATACCCACAGAATGGCAGAAGCGAATAAGGCGTTTGCTCATTATCGTTGGTAGGAAGGAGAAACTATGGCAAGAGATACATCCTTAGAACAAACAAGAAATTTTGGAATTATGGCACATATCGATGCTGGTAAAACAACAACGACAGAACGTGTTTTATTCCATACAAAGAAGATTCATAAAATTGGGGAAACACATGATGGTGCTTCTCAAATGGACTGGATGGCTCAAGAACAAGAACGTGGTATTACCATTACTTCAGCAGCAACGACGGCATATTGGAAGGGACATCGTTTCAATATTATCGACACACCAGGACACGTCGATTTTACCGTTGAAGTTAGTCGAAGCTTACGTGTATTAGATGGTGCTGTGGCTTTAATTGATGCTCAAGCGGGAGTTGAACCGCAAACAGAAACGGTTTGGCGTCAAGCAACAGATTTTAAAGTACCTCGCATTATCTTTGCTAATAAGATGGATAAGATGGGGGCAGATTTCGTCTATAGTTTGGGATCGATCGACTCTCGTTTAGGTGTAAATGCGAAACCGATCGAATGGCCAATTGGGGCGGAAGCTGATTTCCGTGGTGTTATCGATCTTGTTACGATGAAGGCGTACGAATATGATGGTAAACAAGAAGAAGATGCAAAAGAAATCGATATTCCTAGTGAATTAAAAGATATCGTAGAACAAAAGCGTGCAGAGCTTATCGAAGCAGTAGCAGAGTTCGATGATGAATTAATGGAAAAATATTTAGAGGGTGAAGTAATATCTGTCGAGATGCTTAAGAAAGCAATTCGTACAGGTACATTAAAAGTAGAATTCTTCCCAGTTATGTGTGGTACAGCACTTGGAAATAAGGGAATTAAGTTACTACTCGATGCTGTTATCGATTATTTACCAAGTCCTTTGGATATTGAATCTATTAAGGGAATCAATTTAAATGGTGAAGAAGAAGAACGTCATCCTAGTGATGAAGAACCATTCAGTTCTTTGGCATTTAAAGTTATGACCGATCCGTTTGTTGGACGTCTTACGTTCTTCCGTGTTTATTCAGGTCATTTAAGTAGTGGTAGTTACGTTTTGAACTCTACTAAAGATTCGAAAGAAAGAATTGGTCGTATTCTACAGATGCATGCCAATAACCGTACGGAAATTAGTGATGTTTATACGGGTGATATTGCTGCAGCTGTCGGACTTAAGAATACGACAACGGGAGATACGCTTTGTGATGAAAAGAAACCAATTATTCTTGAAAATCTCGTTGTTCCAGAACCAGTTATTCAGTTAGCTGTGGAACCAAAAACAAAAGCGGATCAAGATAAGATGGCTTTGGCGTTACAAAAACTTGCAGAAGAAGATCCAACATTTAAAGTTCATACGGATCATGAGACTGGTCAAACGGTTATTGCTGGTATGGGTGAGTTACACTTAGATGTTTTGGTTGATCGTATGAAACGTGAGTTTAATGTTGAAGCGAATGTTGGTCGTCCACAGGTTGCTTATCGCGAGACGATCCGTCAGACAGCTGATTGTGAAGGTAAATACATTAAGCAATCAGGTGGTCGTGGACAATACGGACACGTTTGGGTTAAATTCGAGCCAAATCCTGATAAGGGATACGAATTTGTCGATGCGATTGTCGGTGGTGTTGTTCCACGTGAATACATTCCAGTTGTCGATAAGGGACTTCAGGAAGCACTTCAAACGGGTATTTTAGCAGGATATCCAATGATCGATGTTAAGGCAACGTTATTCGATGGTAGTTACCATGATGTCGATTCGAATGAAATGGCATTTAAGATTGCTGCTAGCTTTGCGTTAAAAGAAGCTAAGAACAAATGTCGTCCTGTATTATTAGAGCCAATCATGAAAGTTAGTGTTACGGTACCAGAAGAATACTTTGGTAACGTTATGGGTGATTTGACAAGTCGTCGTGGAAAACCACTAGGACAAGAATCACGTGGTAATGCGATTGCATTAAATGCAATGGTACCACTTTCTGAAATGTTTGGATATGCGACTAGTCTTCGTTCTAATACTCAAGGACGTGGAAACTTCATTATGGAACCAGATCATTATGAAGAGGTTCCAAAGAATATCGCTGAAGAAATTATTAAGAAAAGCGGTAACTAATTGATTAATAACAAGAGAAGTTCTCTTCTCTTGGTTATTATAACTATTTATCAAGATTTTGATAAATAAGTATCAAAACAGTTGAAAAAAATTCAATTGTTCGATAAAATATAAGTTGTAAATAAAAAAGGAGGAAAAAATTATGGCAAAAGAAAAATTTGATCGTTCAAAACCACATGTTAACATTGGTACAATTG
>CAZJKO010000002.1:0-68673 GCA_964546995.1 uncultured Muribaculaceae bacterium
AATACAGGATACACTTATCCTGTATTAGAACACAAAAAAGAAGTGACAAAGTTTACTTGTCTAGTAAGTTGCCCCCCCCCATTTACAATTTTTCTGACATTTTTCCATCCAAATCACTTCCTATTATGAAAAAATCATAACATTTTTTTCCACATAAATCAAGATATTTAAGAAAGGATAAAACAAGCTTCTAAATCCTCAGTTAACGCTTTCTCACCATAATAAACAGTACAAAGAACATCACCTTTTCTAACAGGATCCAAAACATCCTTGCGCAAAACAATTCCAACTTTAGGATCAATTGTATCCTCTACATTTTCACGCCCTGCCCCGAGGTGCATCGAAATCGTTCCCAACTTTAATGCATCGATCGAAGTAAGAACTCCATCTCTTTTAGAAAGAATATCTAAAGATTTTGTACTAAGAGGTAACTTTGTAATATCCCCACCTTGCATTTCAACAAATTGCATAAACTTACGATATGCTTCACCATTTTCTAACACTTCGATCACTTCAGTTTTAGCTTGTTCAAAAGAAATTCCTTTACCCATACTAACCATATGACTAGCAAGTTCAATACAAAGATCATAGAATGCTCCCTTTTCGGCATTCTTTAAAACATGAATTGCTTCTAATACTTCTAAACTATTTCCGATCGAATGCCCAAGAGGTATATTCATATCACTAAGAACCGTCCGTACTTCTTTATGATAACGTTTTCCAATTTCAATCATAATACGAGATAGTTCATTCGCTTCCTCTTCTGTTTTTAAAAGGGCCCCATTACCAACTTTAATATCGATTAAAATTTTGTCTGCGCCCCCTGCCAATTTCTTACTCATAATAGAACTAGCAATCAAAGGAATACTAGAAACTGTTCCTGTCACATCTCGTAAAGAATAGATTTTTTTATCCATAGGAACCAAATTACCCGTTTGGGAAGTCACCGCAAAACCGATTTTCTCAATTTGATGTAAAAACTCATCTTTTGATAAAGAAGTCCTAAAACCTGGAATACTCTCTAACTTATCAATCGTGCCACCTGTATGTCCTAGCCCACGACCACTCATCTTTGGAACACAAACACCACATGATGCTACAATAGGGCCTAAAACCAATGTCGTTTTATCACCAACTCCACCAGTAGAATGTTTATCTACTTTTAAAGAGGAAATAAAAGATAAATCGAGTTTTTCCCCACTATTCAAAAAAAGATCCGTAAGATAGAAGGTTTCTTCATCATTCATTCCCTTTAAACAAATAGCCATCAAGAGACTACTCATTTGATAATCAGGCGTATCACCATTCAAATAGGAAGTAAAGGCAAAAGCAATCTCTTCTTTCGAAAGCGCTAACCCCAAACGTTTATGATTAATAATATCGACCATACTCATCGTATCATCCTCCTAATATTAGGATAAAAGAATTGTTTTTTTTAATCTTATAACAATTCTAAATTGAATCAGATATATTTATTAATTTCTACAACTGCCCGAGCTCCCCGAAGTAAAACATTGATAGCATTACTTCCTAAATAACCATAATAGTATACACTCATAGCATGTGTAGTGTTAGAAGAACGTGCAGACATCGTCCAATATCCATAATCTGTAGCACTATTGGTTCCTCCATATTTCGTTGCATCGTACAAATAGTTATACATCCAAATAGGACAAGTTTGATTTACCCCGTACTGGCAACCCAACTTTCCTGTTTCCTGAGCCGTGATCATTCGAGCTTTCCCTGTTCTCTCAGGTAAAGTGTATGTATTTACGGTACAGGTAATTTCCTTCGTTGTATCATCTCGATAACATCCTGTATAAGCATTATCTTTAAAAGTAGTTACACCCATCGTATACGTTTGATCATTTACATTCGTCCAAGAAGATGTCGCATCCTCCAAAGCGGACAAAATGGTTAAAGGTCCCTGAGTATTGTCTTGGGTGGAATTCCACATGGTTGCAGTAACAGTATTTTCTCTTTGTTGCATAATAAGATGATCACCATCATCCTGTATCACATAAAAATATTTCGGTGTATGAGATGTCACATTGTATTTGATAATCGTTCCAACTTCATACTGCAAAAGAGAATTTAATTCAACACAAGTGGATTCTTCCCCCGTAATACAATTTGTAGCATCATACTGATAAATACCCAAAATATTACGATTGTTCATCAAAGTTTTTTGAGGAGCAACCTGTAAACTAGCTTGCAAGGAATAACTACTTGCATCTTCACTACTGACACTAGAATCAAGCCATAGTCTAAGTTCATAATTGTTGGTAACTCCTGCTTCCATTACTCCTGTATCTAAAACCTTTTCTTCTCCAATAATCGTTTCAGATAGGACATCTGTTGCAATCACTTCATCATTCTTCTTTAATTGGTATTTAATCTTATCATCTGGTGTACTGACACTTCTCATTCTGTATGCACTAGCATCCTCTAGTGTTACTGTGTATTCACTTTCCTCACCAGATGTATTCTTTAAAGAGAAGTAGTATGGTTCTAGTTTTGCTCCCTCTTCGTCTGTTAGTGGAGTATTCACTCCTTCACTAAAACTGATTCCATTTCCACCAATCACTGACATACTTAAGTTTTGTTCATTTACTACCGTTTCTGTTACTTGTGTGGCAACGACTCTTAGTTTCCCTCTTACCACTTGTCCCATCACTTCATTAGAAGCTTCGCTATCGATCCATAGTCTTAAATCGTAACTAATCGTCTGTCCACCTTTAATGGTTCCATGATCTAATACTCGATTAGGATTCTCTCCAAGAGTCGATAGTAAAGCAATCTTACTTCTCGTATCTTTGACGAGGTTATATTTTACTTTATTATCAGCCATTCGCGTTTCATTTTCTAACAAGTCTTCATCATCAAAATAGATCGTATACTCTACATATTGATCTCCTTCATTGATCAAAGTAAAGTGATAGGGGTCTAGTGTCTCTCTTACTTCATCTAACATAGGGACAGCTTTTTCACTATTGATCCCTACACTATTCTCATCATCTAATCTTAAAGACAAAGTACCTGCCCTTAACACATTTGTTTTCGTTCCCTTTAGTTGTAGGGTAAACCATGCATAACTCCCACCGATGACTAACACAAGCACTAAAAGAATACTCATGCAGATCACAAATACTTTTTTATTTTTTTCCATCACAACTCTCCTCTAATATATCTTGATTCTACCACCTTTTAAAAAAATCCACAACTAAACTTTCCCATCTCCATAAAATAAACACAATAATACAAAAAAATAGACATCCTTGGACATCTATCTTACTTTCTTATCGATAAAATCAACCATTCTTTTAGGATCTTCAATCAATCTCTCATATAAATTGATATGTAATCGAAGTTCTCTAATAATCTCTATTTCTTCTTTCGCCATACGAATACCATAGTTTTCATCACTATCGGATACCACGTAAGTATCACTACCTAAAAAGTAATTCATATCGACATTAAAAACTTTTGTTAAATCCATAAGGGTATCTAAAGTAGGAGTTCTTGTACCTTTTTCATAACAACAAATACTAACTTTTGTCACATTAATCATATCACCAAGTTCTTGTTGAGTAAGACCTCTTTCTTTTCGCAATGCTTTTAATCTTTTACCTAAAATCATTGTTTCCACCTCGTTTTACTTCATTATAAAGAAATAAAACTTTAAAGTCTTAGAAATTAACTAATAATAAACAAGTAAAAAAAGGGAAAAAATAGAACAAAAGACGAAAAATAGAGAAAGGCTATCTTAATGTAAGATGTTGTTTAAACAGTATTCATCAGGATGATCGTTAACACAATTTCGGTAACGCTCTTCTATTCCATCGAAGTTAATTTGGGAAGTATCACCACCATTTGTTAAAAGAACATCTAACAATAAGTTATCTTTAAAACCAAACGGATAAGATTCAACATCCCGAAAAACATAGTATTTTCCTTCCACTTCGATGATTTCAACAGAAAAAGCAACGGTAAAATCGAATACTTGCTTAGAATCTACCATTTTACAAGTATTAAAAGAACAATAATTCATATAAACTTCATAAGTACGAAAAGGATACTTTCCTAAATACATCTTTTGCTCTTTATTTTTATTGATGTGATAATCTCCTTCAGCGGGCATAGGAAATAGTCCACTATGATATTTAAAAAGTTTATGTTCTAAATAGGAAGACCCTTTCATTTCTCCTGAAGCACCAATTTCCATAAAAAGATCTGGATATGTATTTTCTAAAAAGTAACGACTAGCTTCTTGTTCATTTCCCTTTTGTAAAGCATCGACATAAGAAAGAGCAACGTCAAAAAAAGATTCGTTTTCATTATGGTTGTCACCTGTATCATGAGCAAGGATGCTAGGTCTTTCCGTAACAGGATGAATATAGGATGTATCATTGGAAATAGCATGAGTAATAAAAGATGCTCCTGTTAAAATAACAGAACAAGTCAATAAAAATCCATATAAATGACTTTTTATATAGTGTTTTAAAAACGTAAAAGCGGTATCTTCTATTTCACCGTACCCTTGCTTTAACAAATATTCTTTAACAGGTTGATTTTTAGGATCCAACGACCGTAAACACTTTTTACAACGTTTATCTAAGGTAGAATGAACAGTCCCACAATAGACGCAATATTTCTTATTTTTCATTTGGAGCAACCTCCTTAAAAACATAGAGTTTCATCTGATCGATGTTGTTATGATCGTACGATGCTTCAAGCAAATAGTAATCGCCCTTTCCCTGACTAGAAAGCACAATACTTTGCTTTTCATCCCAAGAAAACGTATCTAACACTTGATTGTTTTCATCCATATATTGAACAGATACATGTTTAGCACGATTAGGAACGTACAAATGGAGTTCAATTTGATCTTGCTCCGTATAAAGATAATATTCCGATAACTCTGTATGATAATCAATTTGATAAAAAGGACTCTCTTCTAATTTTAAATGGACTCCTTTCGTCATAAAAAAATAAAGACCAACCAATAAAATAAAAACAATACTACCTACTTTGTAAATCTTACTTCCTGTAATAAAACCAAATTTAGGAATTCCCTTAATGGTATCGATTCCCTCTAAAAACCAAACAAGTGTCCATCTCTTTGCTGCCTTCTGTTCTCCTTTTGAAAAATGATACCCACAATTTTTACAATAGTTTGCACTAATGATATTATCCGTCGTACACTTGATGCACTTTAAACTCTTTTTAAAATGAAAAAATCTCATACTTCTCACCTTCTTATCTCATTATATACGTTTCATCTTTATTTATCAACAAAGAAAAAGAAGAGAATTATGATTCTTCCTCTTCTTCCTGAATAGGACTATCTTTCCCTTTAGACGTCAAAAATGTGACTTTTTCTCCTACAACTTCTAAAATAGTAATCTTTTTATCACCAATCGTTGTATCACGAGATTGAATCCTTCCCTTAATCCCTAAGATATCCCCTTTATGACAATAAGTAGCAGTCGATTCCGCCGTTTTATCCCATAAAATACACTCAATAAAATCCGTATCGTACTCCCCATTCATATTTTTAAAACTTCTTGGAACAGCTAACGTAATATAACTCATTTTCTTTCCCTGTTCCGTCGTTTTAAGAGCAACTTCTCTTACCAAACGACCAACTAAAACAACTTGATTTAACATAAAATTTTCTCCTTTCGAAACCATCATATAAAAAAAGAAAATGGTTTGCAAAAGACCAAAAGAAAAGAAAAGAGAAAAAAAGAAAGAAAAAAAAGACTTTTTCCATATACAATATAGAAAAAGTGTTCATTAAACGAACCCAATTTACCAAAACATCATAAATTGCGTTTTAATAACTGATTTAATTCTACAGCATATTCCATGGGAAGTTCACGTCTAAAATCATCTAAAAAACCTAAAATGATAAGTTCCATCGCTTCCTCTTTAGAAACACCTCGACTCATCAGATAAAAAAGATTATCTTCGCTAATTTTAGAAACAAAAGCTTCATGTTCCAACCGACTAGAATCGTTTCGTACGATATTGACAGGAAACGTATCACTCTTACTCATAGAATCCAAAATAAGCGTATCACATTTAACCATTGCTTCACTAAAAAGAGCTTCTTCCTTGATGTCAACTTTTCCACGATAAGTGGCATTTCCTCCCGATTTTGCAATGCTTTTAGAAACGATATGACTCTTAGTATGACGACCTAAATGAATCATTCTAGCACCACTATCAATTTCTTGATGATGACTAGCAACACTAATCGTAATACAAGTTCCCTTTGAATGATCCCCTTTTAAAACACAACAAGGGTACTTCATTGTCTTATAACTACCGACATTACCATCGATCCATTCCATCGTCCCATTTTCCATCACAAGTGCCCGTTTCGTAACGAGATTATACACATTATGAGCCCAGTTTTGAATGGTCGAATAACGACACTTACTGTTTTTTCCAACAAAGATTTCGACGACGGCTGCATGTAGACTCGACTCACTATAACTAGGTGCCGTACATCCTTCCACATAGTGAAGTTCACTATCGTGATCGACGACAATTAACGTCCGTTCAAATTGTCCCATTTTCTCACTACCAATGCGAAAATAGTTTTGTAATGGTCGATCCAGTTTCGTATAAGGAGGAATATAAATAAAACTTCCTCCACTAAACACAGCGCCATTTAGTGCTGCAAACTTATTCTCACTACTTTTGACAATCGTTCCAAAATATGTCTTTACAAGATCGGGATACTTTTTCATAGCCTCTTCAATCGAAGTAAAGATAACATGTTTTTCTTCTAATTCCTGAATCATATTATGGTAGATAACTTCACTTTCGTACTGTACCCCCATCCCATCCAAATGCTTTTCACTTTCTAAAACACCTAAATGAGAAAGTTCCGAAACAACCGAATCATCGATTTTATCCCAATCGTGAACAACCTTTCTACTAGAACCTTTATAATAAATGATTTGATCGAAATCAAGTTGAATGGTAGGACCAAAAGATGGAAGAGGCATCTTAGAAAACGTTTCAAAACTAGCAAGACGAAATTTTTGTACCCATTCTTCTTCCTTTTTATAAAGGGATAATTCTTTTACTTTATCTTTATCGATACCGACAATTTCCATCATTTATCCACCATTCTTTCTTACAAATTACTTTGATCTTTTTCGTAACGAGCGATAATCTTCTTTAACGATTTAAAAGGAAGAAGGGCACACTTTTTACGATTTGGCTGTAAATAGACTTCATCGTATACGACCAGTTCTTTCAATAAATCCTTTTGATATTCTCTTTCGTCGATCATATTTTCGTACTCAGAAATAATTCTCTTAGCATCAGCAATCGTCTTTCCCAAAAGAAGAGAAATCATAATCGATGTCGCTGATGTCGACATAGCACACGCTTCTCCATCAAAGCGAATATCCGAAATCTTTCCTTCTGAAAATTTCACCATCACATCTAAATTATCGATACAAGATTCATTATTCGTATTTTCTAAATAGTAAGTATCATCTTGAATTAAACCACGATGAACGGGATGTTGATAATGTTCTAAAATAATTTCTCTACGTAAATTGGGATCCATAAAAAACCTCCTAAATGATTACTTTAAAAATAGCTTCACTGTTTTTTAGTACGCGAATAAGTTCATCAACTTCTTCTTTCGTGTTGTATGGTCCGAAACTAACCCGACAAGTATTTTTTATTTTAAACTCATCTTTTAAAATCTTAGCACAATGGTTGCCTGCTCGAACACAAATGTGATAATGATTCAAGTAAACAGCAGTATCCTGACTAAAAACATCCTTAATATTAAAGGCGACAATGCCACCTACTGTATTTCGATTGTAGACCAAAATATGAGGAAGTTGATCCAATTCTTTCATCAAATACTGTTGTAAAGAAACTTCATGATCGTGAATTTTCTCAACACCAATCGATTGAACATATAAAATTGCTTCTCCTAACCCAATCACTTCGGCAATCGGTGGTGTCCCCGCTTCAAAGCAAGTAGGAACTTCTTTAAAATCATACGATCCATCGGCTTCAAAGTAGGCATTCATTCCCCCACCAAAACTAATAGGATGCATTTCTTTAAGTAAATCCATTCTAGCATAGAGAACACCTACACCAGTAGGGCCTAACATTTTATGAGAAGAAAAGGCGAAAAAATCGATGTGATTTTTTACAACATCTGTCGGGATGTGAAGAACACTCTGTGCACCATCGACTACAAAGTAAATTCCTTTTTCATGACAAAGTTCACCAATCTCAAAAACAGGCCGTGTATCTCCTACCACATTGGTAACATGAGCAATAGAAATCACTTTTGTCTTTGGCGTAATACTTTTTAGAACGGCATCCATAGTCAAATGATGATCACTATCGAGATCCATATAACGAATCACAATACCAATCTCTTTTGCAAGAGCCAACCACGGAAGAACATTTGATGCATGCTCTGCCTTCGTAAGAAGAACTTCATCCCCTTCTTGAAGATGATACTTCATAAACCCAAAAACAACCATATTCAAAGAATCAGTAGTACCTCTCGTAAACACAACTTCACGTGAAGAAGAAGCATGAATAAAGTTTTTAACAATATCCCGTACACCTTCGTACTGAATATCCACTTTTAACGATGTATCGTAATCGCCACGATGACAATTTGCCGTATAATTAGAATAATAATCGACCATTTTATCGATAACACATTTTGGTTTAAATGTCGTTGCGCCATTGTCAAAATAAAGAATACGATCCCCCTCTAACATAGGAAAATCTGATCGATTCATATACTCACCTCCTAAAATTGATAATACTTACGAATCAAATCAATATCACCTTGACCACAAGGTAGATTGGCAAGAAGAAATCCTTTCAAAAGCAACCGATAACTTTCGTCAAGTGAAATACCACGAGATGTCAAATAAAACAACTCATCTTGTGTAAACTTACCAATATGAGCCGAATGGTTAGCAACAACTTGAAATGAATCAACTTGCAAGTTTGGAAGAATAGTAGAAACACCATTTTTCATTTCGATAATCCGATTATTCTGCTCTGAAACACAATCTATTGTACATTTATTTATAAAACTATTAATGTAAAATTTCATCGATTTATTTTGTAAATTGACACCGTGGTTTTGTAAAGAGCTAACTGTGCGATCAGCAAGATGATGAACCGATATCTCATGGGAAATAGCATCCTTCGAAAGCGAAACATAATAATACTGAAGCGAAGCTTCTTCCCCCTCTAAAAACACTTCCGTTTTATCACTACTATCACACCCTACATAGATAAATATCAAAGAACTCATCTTTCCTAAATGACAAGTAATGTTCTGCAAAGAACCAGACGAAGCAAACAAAATAATCTTTTTCTCTTCTCCTTCCTGAAGGAAAAATTCAAACGTATCGTCCTTTGAAGAAGTAAGAGACAAAAAAGAATCTAACGCCTGTTTCTCTTTTACATTTTCTTGTCCTAATTCTATCTTATGCATTTTGATTCAACTCGCTTATAGTATTCATCCCTACTTGATAACCCTCTTTCTCAAGTGTATGAGCAAGAGAAAGATCACCCGTTTTAACAATCTTACCATCCATCATCACATGGACCTGATCTGGAACCAAGTATTCTAAAATACGTGGATAATGAGTAATAATAAGTAACGAAGTATTAGGATACTCCTTTAAATACTGATTAATATTATCGCAAACGACTTTTAAACTATCGATATCGAGTCCTGAATCTACTTCATCCAAAATAATAAACTGTGGTTTCAAAAGCTTCATTTGCAAAATCTCATTTTTCTTTTTTTCACCGCCAGAAAAGCCTTGATTTAAAGAACGATAAAGCATATCGTGAGGCATATGTAGATCATCGAGCGCTTTTGATGCTCCATTCACAAATTGGAAAACAGTTTGATGCTCTCCTCTAGAAGAAAGAGCTGTTCGCAAAAACTCACTCACTTTAACACCGTCGATACTAATAGGATTTTGCATCGATAAAAAAATACCAAGTCGTGCCCGCTCATCCGTAGAAAGAGATAGAATACTTTTCCCATCAACCAAAATATCCCCATGTTGAACAACGTAAGAAGGGCTACCTAAAATCACCTTAGAAAGTGTACTCTTACCTGTACCATTTGGTCCCATAATGGCATGCACTTGTGAGGGACCTATCGTAAGCGAAAAATCATTCAAAACTAGCTTTTCTGAAACTTGAACCGTCACATTTTT
Source organism: uncultured Muribaculaceae bacterium (assembly GCA_964546995.1). Taxonomy (GTDB): domain Bacteria; phylum Bacillota_I; class Bacilli_A; order RF39; family UBA660; genus CAZJKO01. Next base: position 10,254 of record CAZJKO010000002.1, read on the forward strand.
AATTTCTATTGTCATCGAATTCACCCTCCAAATACCTCTATATTTAAAAATCTAATAACATTATAACAGAATTCTCAAAAAAAATTTGTCACTTTCAAAGAAATGTAATTATTTTAACATAAAATGTATAAAAAAGAAAGAATTCTTCCAAGATGATAGTGAATATTCGCTGTATTCACCAAAATGGACAAAACTTGTTCATTTTTTCTTTTTCGAGAAAACATCTTATGATAAAATAAAGAAAGAGGTGGTAACATGACCAAACGAAAACCAACAACACTTCTCTTTGGAATGGCAAGTCTTTTTCTATTTACGTTCGTCTTTTTTGGTTACCTGATTATCTCTAGCAACGGAAACCCTATTAAAGAAAGTATCGTAAAAAGAAAAATAGAAACGTATCAAAACGAAAATTTTCCCCTAATTGAAGAGGAGTTTAAAAAAGAAAACATGACCTATGACAAAAAAAATAGGTCTTATCAAGTCACCTATACCATGAAAGAAAACAGTAACCTTTCCTTTCAAATCATCTATGATAAAGACGAAAACATCAAAGATACCTATCAAACAAATATCGAAGAAAGAAAAGAATTACTAGAAAAAAAGAAATAAGACAAAGAAAGGATGAGAAACATGGACTGTATTTTCTGTAAAATTATCAAAGGAGAAATTCCTTCCTATAAAATATACGAAGATGAATTCGTATTCGCATTTTTAGATATTAATCCAAGTACCAATGGTGATTTATTATTAATCCCCAAAGAACATAGAGAAACGATTTTAGACCTCGATACCAACGTATGGTGCCACATGCAAAAAATCATAAACCAACTCTACCCTATCTTAAAAGAGAGATTATCGTGTGATGGCTTAACCCTCGTTCAAAATAATGAGTATGGGCAAGAGGTAAAACACTTTCATTTACACTTAACCCCACGTTACAAAGAAGACAATTTAACACACACCTTCAAGAAAGAAAATCTAGCTCCTCTTGAAGAAATCTATGACCAATTAACCAATCCGAGATAAAATATCTCAGATTTTATTTTATCTTAAAAATCAAAGTAAAAAGAACATCGATCGCAAACAAAGTCGTCAAAAGACAAGTCATAACGTAGGGAATCTTATGGATAATATAGTCCATCCACGGTTTAATAAGCGAAATAAATAAAATAGACAAACCTCCCCATACAAGAGTCATCTCTAAAGAAATGTATTTTCCAAAAGAAAAACGATGAGAACGATAATCCCAAAATACAGTATGAAAAAATCGTTCAATAAGTGTTCCTCCCAACCACTCAAAAAAGGAAAGTATCACCATAACAAGCACCAAAAAAGAACAAAACCGAAACACAAAGTGGTCCGTTCGATCTTGAATCAAAAGATGATAAAAATAAGTAATAACAACTGCCCCAATCCCATAGACAGGCGTCCAAAATCCATATAGAATTCCACTTTGAAAAGACCAATCATTTATCATTCCACAAACAGTCTCTAATAGATGTCCCAAAATAGAATAAACAAAAAACACATTAAAATAGTAATACATGTTCTTCACCAGTATTAACATAACCAAAACAAGAAAAAATATGTAACCCCAAAAGAAAAAGAGGGAAAACCTCTTTCTTTAACAAGCAATGGCAGCGCCTAAAATAATAGCTAATAAAATGTATAAAACAATAATGATGATATATCCGCCATTAGAAGAACAAGTATTGCCACAACCTGTATTCACTGTATTTTGACAAGACATTTAAATTACCTCCTTACAATAATAAATTAGATATAAGCACCAACAATGATGACTAATAAAATAAATAATACTAAAACGATAGCTGAAGATGATACATAATTACCCATAGTGAATACCTCCTTTTTTTAATATTCACATTATTTTATGGCTCTTCCCCTTTTTGTGTGAATGCTTCCTACTAAATTTTGATAAATTATTGTCTTTTACCTTGTTTTTTGTTATGATAATCACATACGGATTAAAGGAGGAAAACACAAATGAAAAAATTATTCATTACATTATGTATGGTATTATTATTCACCACAGGTTGTGGAAAAGTACCCAAGTTAGAAAATGGAGAAGATGCTGTCGTTAGCTTAAAAAATGGTAAAATCTCGGTAGATGCGCTTTACGAAGAAGTAAAAAACAAATATGCCGTAAATGTACTAATCGATATGATCGATAAACAAATTCTAAATGAAAAGTATAAAACGACAGACGAAGAAACCAAAAAAATAGAAAGTCAAATCGAACAGATGAGAGCACAATTTAATACGGAAGCAGAATACTTACAAGCAATACAATCTTACTTCTCTGTAAAAGATGAAAACGAATTAAAAGAACTATTATCTCTAGATTATAAAAGAGGTTTAGCTGTCGAAGAATATAGCAAAAGCTTAGTAACAGAAAAAGAAATTGAAGAGTATTACAACAACAAAACAGTTGGAGATATGGAAGCAAGTCACATTCTAATTAAACCAAAAACGACAGATGGAATGACGAGTGAAGAAAAAACCAAAGCTGAAGAAGAAGCATTACAAAAAGCAAAAGAAGTAATCACAAGACTAAATAACGGAGAAGATTTTGCGACATTAGCCAAAGAACTATCCGATGATGAAGGAAGTAAAGAAGATGGTGGTAAAGTTGGTAAATTCAACCGAAATTCAAACTTCGTCACAGAATTCATCGAAGGAGCCATTAGCTTGGAAGAAGGAAAATACTCAACGGAACCAGTTAAATCAAGCTTTGGATACCACATCATCTTAAAAACATCCCAAAAAGAAAAACCATCACTCGACAAAGTCAAAGATGACATCATTGCTACCCTAGCAGAAGAGAAAGAAACAAATGATACCAAACTTCAATATAAAGCGTTAATCGACCTAAGAGAAAAAAGTGGTATAAAAATCGAAGATAGCGAATTAGAATCACAATACAATAAATTGATGAATTCACTATTAACACAAGAAACAAAATAAACATCGAATAAAGATGTTTTTTCTTTTTGATTATAGGCAAAGCAAATAGACCCTTTTTCCTAGTAGTCATATGATAGACTAGATAGGAGGAAAGAATAACATGTTTAGAAATCAAGATTATTTAAACAACAACGAAATGAACGCTACGTTCATTGGTAACAACAACACCATCGAAAACGAAATGAATATGAATGTAACTTCAAGTGGAATGGGAATGAATATGGGAGGTTGTACTTGTAGCCATATGCACAAACCAATCTGCTGCCCACCTCAAGAAAGATGCATTCATAAAACATTCGTTCACGAAATACCACATATTTGCCCAATACGTACTCGCGTAATTAATCATCATGTATATAAACATACATATCGCCCTGAATTTAGTTGCCAAGAAGAAAATGTGGTAAGTAATATTCAATGTGGCTCTTGCAACCAATTCCGTTAAAAGTCTTTTTAAGACTTTTTTCTTTGCAACAAAGGAATTTACTTTATAAAAAAGAAGAATTATTACATAATAATAGTAAAATGCAATTGACAAATGTATAAACTTTGTATATACTGTAAATGAATGGAGATGATACCATGGAAGCAAGACTTCAAAAATGGGGTAATTCCACTGGAATAAGAATCCCAAGTAGTATTTTAAAATCTTTAAATATTAAGACTAACGACATATTAAATATTGAACAAAAGGAAGATAAAATAATTATCAGTATTCCAAAGAAAAAAAAGATATCTTTAGAAGAAAGGTTTAAAAATTATCACGGTGAAAATTTAGCGAAAGATTTTTCTTGGGATGAACCCGTTGGGAGAGAAATATGGTAAAAAAATATATTCCAAAGCAAGGAGACATTGTTTTTTTAGATTTTAATCCGACAAAAGGACATGAACAGACAGGAATTAGACCAGCAGTTGTTGTAAGCACTAATATTTTTAATCAAAATACTAAAATGGCTATTGTATGCCCTATTACATCGAATAATAAAGAATTTCCAACACATTACAAGTTAGAAAATAGTCAAAACGTACATGGCTCAGTTCTATGTGAACATATTAGAAGCATAGACTATGAAACTAGAAACCTAAAATTTGTAGAAAAAACAAGTGATAATGACTTTATAAGTATAATAACATTATTAAATGCATGTATAGAAGAATAAATCTATCATAGTTACCAAGAAGAAAACGTGGTAAGTAATATTCAATGTAGCTCTTGCAACCAATTTCATTAAAAGTCTTTTTAAGACTTTTTTCTTTAAAAAAGAAACTTCTGTCAAAGAGTGTCTAATTTTTGGTAATCACTTGCACTATTTACTATTTCGATATATTCTTAAAATAGGGAGTGTGATAAAGTGATCTTTCCATCGATTGACAAATTGTTGAACGTTGTAGATTCCAAATACAAACTCGTTCACATTGCGGCAAGAAGAAGTAAAGAAATGGCCAAAACAAATCATTACCAAATGCCTCTAAACAAATACCAAAGTGGAAAAAACATTGGTAGAGCTTTAGAAGAAGTAGCAGAGGGCCAAATCAAAGTCAAAGAAAAAGAATAAAAAGAGGAAAAAAGAATACTTTTTTCTTTTTTTTCGTTATAATAAAAGAAAGGTGATAATATGAAAGTACGCTCATTTAAAAAGAAAGCCAATGGATTCTATCAAGTATTATTAGAAGAAACAGAACCCCTACTCATCCATGAAGATTTAATACTAAAATACGACATCTTAAAAAAACAAAAACTAGAAGAAGAAACCATTAGACAAATAGAAGAAGAAAACAAAAAATACGTAGTATATCAAGATGCTCTTGCATCACTAAAAACAAGACTAAGAAGTACCAAAGAATTAAAAGAACGACTCACAAAAAAAGAATATCCCAAAAAGGAAATCGAAGAAGTAATCGCTACTTTAACAAAGCAAGGCTATCTAAACGATAAAATTTATGCTGACTCGTTTGTCCATGATAAAATTTCTTTTTCTAAAGATGGACCAGAAAAAATAAAAGAAGAGTTATTACGCCTTGGGATAAAAACAGAATACATAGAACAGGCCCTTTGTTGTTTTACAAGCGACATAGAACAGATGAGAATCAAAAAAATCATCGACAAAGAAACAAAGACCAATCGAACTAAATCGGAAGTCATATTAAAAAGAAAACTATTAGAAAATCTAGTGAGAAACGGTTACCATAAAGAATATATCACTCCCCTACTAGAAAAAGCAAAAAATCAAAATGAAAAATCAATCTACCAAAAAGAGTACGAAAAACAAAAAAAGAAATTAGAAAAAAAATATCAAGGAAAAGAACTAGAATACAAACTAAAAGAGAAAATGTACCAAAAAGGATTTCACTATGAAAGCATGGATTAAAAATCATCAAAAAGAAATATCTCTAGGCCTCTATCTCTTAGGATTCACTACTCTAATACTCTTGTTTACTCACACTGGATTCGACTATTTTTGGCATAAAAAAGCAGGAGAAATCATGATGAACGAAAAAAGAATTCTAACAGTAGACCTTTTCAGTTGGACTGCCTATCAGAAACCGTGGATTTCTCATGAATGGCTAAGTGAAATAATCTTATATTTGTACCATATCATATTTAAAGGTCATAGCATCACTCTATACTGTGGAACCTTTTTACTAATACTCTATTTCTTTCTTTATATGACGAATAAAAAAGCAATGTTAAAAAACGTTCGTTTCACTATCATTTGGTTCTTCTTAAGTACTTTTATGATCGGAGGAAGCATCGCCCCAAGACCACAGATGATCAGTTATGTATTGCTTGCTATCACACTCTTTTTACTCTATCAAAAAAAGAACGATGAAAACAACAAAACCATTTATCTTCTACCAATCGTTTCAATCATTTGGGCAAACGTCCATGGTGGCTCATCGAACCTTCCCTACCTATTAAGTCTCATTTTCTTTTTAAGTAGCATGATTTCCATTAATCAAGAAAAAATAGAAAGCAAGTCACAAACAAAAAAACAAACCATTTCTTTTTTAATCGTTACAATTCTATCATTTCTTGCAATAACAATAAATCCACATGGAATAAAATTACTAACGTACCCTTATGAAAATATGCAAGATAGCTTCATGCTAAATACTATCCAAGAATGGCGTCATTTAAATATCAACAACATAAGCGACCTAATCATACTAATCATGCCACTAATAACCATAACAATCTTAATCAAAACCAACAAAAAACACGACATTCTAGATTTAATCGTGCTCTTGCTATTCACTTACCTACTTTTCAAAAGTGTAAGATTTGCCCCACTCTTCTTCATTGCAAGCACCTATATTGTATTTAAGTACATCAAAGAAAAACCTTACCACACCAACCTAAATATCCTACTTCCCATCTTTGGACTAATATTTATCACATTCTTTCTAACCAAAGAAAAAGAACTCCAACTTAGAATAAATGAACCAGTAGTAAGTAACGAAATGATCGAAACCATAAAAGAACATCATCCAGAACATCTCTATAATTATTATGATTACGGAGGATATTTAATCGATAAAAACATAAAAGTATTTATCGATGGTCGTGCCGACCTTTATTCCAAATATAATTACAAAGACTTCTATCACCTAACCTTTCTAAATCAAAACTATTTAGAAATATTAGAAGAATACAACTTCGATTATCTCTTAGTCAAAAACCAAACACCACTAGCATATTACTTAAAAAACAATCAAGAATACCAGATCATAAAAGAAGAAAAATCTATAACTCTATACAAAAAAGCTTTAGAATAAACCCTAAAGCCTTTTTTATTGCTATTTATCAATCACGACGACAGCACGAGCACCAAAGCTTGTACCCGTCGTGTTGAAGTTACTATTCACGCGACCGCCATAATTCACAAACAATGCAATCGACGACGTACTAGAAGAATATGCCGACATGGTCCAATATCCATAATTGTTTCCGTATTCTCCTCCAGTTACAGTTACTGTTCCCCCATAACTTGTTGAATTATATAAATAATTATTCATCCATGTGGGACAACTTTGAATAGAACTTGTACATCCTAATCCTCCTGCTTCTTGCGCTGTAATCATCCGCGCCTTCCCTGTACGCTGTGATAATGTATACAGATTCGCTGTACAACTAACTCCTGAACTATCATATGTACATCCTGTAAAAGCATTTGTCTTGAATGTGGTACTCCCAAGCGTATAGGTTTGATCTTTTACATTGGTCCAAGAAGATGTTGCACTCTCCAAAGCTGGTAATACCGTTAATGGTCCCTTACTATTATCGGATGCCGCTTCGTACCATGCCGTTTTATAAATCGTATTCTCCCTTTGTTGCATCACTAAAGTATCTCCTTCATCAAACATAACATGGAAGTATTTTATTTCACTTGCATTGACTTTGTATTTGATAATGGTTCCTGCTGTATACGTTGTCTGTGGTCCAATTTCTACACAAGTACTCTCCTCACCTGTTTGACAACTACTTGTATTATATCGATAAACTGCTACAATGTTAGAATTAGCAGGTAAAAGAACTTTAATATTTCCATTTGGATGAGATACGGTTCCTCCTACAAATGTTGCACTACTACTTCCTCCTGTAATACTCTTCCAATCGAAACTTCTTCCTGTTTTATTATCGATAGTAACTAATCCCTTGTTACTTGTTGCACTTTTATAGAACGCATTCGTTCCAATTGATGTAACTGTCGTTGGAATAATAATACTAGTTAGATTATTATTTAGGAACACTTCATTTCCTATGGTTGTTGTACCACTAGGTATCACCACACTAACTAAATTGTTATATGCCATCGATTTTGATCCAAGTGTTTTAACACTAGTTGGAATAATGACATTTGTCGTTTTTGCTCCTCCATAACTAACTAACACACTCGTATTGTTACTTCCATCACTATTCTTTTGATAGAAGAAAGCATTACTATCAGGGAGTTTATTGTTATTGAAAGCAGCATTCCCTAAATAAGTTAATGAGCTTGGTACTTCAACATTCATTAAATTGTTATTAGCAAATGCTTGAGTACCAATTGATGTAACTGTCTCCGGGATAACGACACTCGTTATCTTTTTATTTTCAAAAGCATTATTTCCAATCGCTAATACTTCCGTTCCGCCAATTGTATTGGGTATCGTAACATCACGAATCGTTTGATAGCCTTCACTATTTCCTTCATAACATAAATAATTACTTATCGTTCCAGTACTTGAATCAAATACAAAACAACTTTCTCTTACTGCCGATTCTTTCATTTGTGCTCTTAAACTAGCTTGTAGTGAATAACTATTTGCTTCTTCCTCACTTACACTCTCATCGATCCATAGTCTTAGTTCATATTCATTTGTTGTCCCTGCTTCGATCTTTCCTGTATCTAACACTCGTTCTCCTTCTACTAGAGTATTAGATAACGTATCAATGGGCATAGCTTCCTGATTCTTAACGAGTTGGTATTTTACTTTATCTGAAGGTGCTCCCACACTTCGCATTCTAAACGTACTAACATCATCTAATGTTACAGTATAATTACTTACATCACTTGATGTATTCTTTAATGAAAAGCGATATGGTTCTAGTTTCACACCTTCTTCATCAGTAGTTGGTACATTTCCATCTTCACTAAAACCAATCTCATTCGTTCCTAAAATATTCATGTTCAAGTTTTCTTCATTTAATACTGTCTCTGTTACTTGTGTTCCTACTACTCTTAGTTTTCCTCTTAATACTTGGCCCATCACTTCATTAGAGGCATTTTTATCAATCCATAGTCTTAGATCATAAGTAATCGTTTGTCCACCTTTAATGGTACCATGATCTAAGATTCGATTTGGATTTACCCCTAAAGCAGAAAGTAAAGCAGTTTTTGTTCTTGTGTCTTTCACGAGATTGTACTTTACCTTATTATCCGCCATTCTTGTTTCATTTTCTTCTAAAGCGATATCATCAAAGTAGATTGTATACTCTACATACTCACTTCCTTCATTAATTAAAGTGAAGTGATAGGGATCTAACTTCTCTCCATCTTCGTCCAACATCGGAACTGCTTTATCTTCATTGATTCCAATACTATTTTCTTCATCTAATCTTAACGAAAGTGTTCCTGATTTTAATACATTTACTTTGGTTCCATTTAAGGTAAGTGTGAACCATGCGTAGCTTCCTCCGATCAATAAAACAACTACTAGTAACACACTCATGCAGGTCATGAATATTTTCTTATTCTTTTCCATTTCTTACACCTCTACTCTAATACTCATTATAGTATAACTTCTTTTCTTTTTATTATTTTGTCTAATTTTTAGATATTTATGACACGAAAAATACAGAGTACATTCTACCCTGTATTTTTGCATATTAAAGAAGTGTGAGTCTTTACTTGTCTAGTAAGTTGCCCCCCCCCAAGTACGAATTTCTTGACAATTTTTCATCCCGTTCACTCCTCATATTTTTTACTAAAAGAATACCACAACTGTTAACAAAAGTAAATTAGAATGGCATCTTCATTTTTCCATTAGAAAACTGCTTCATCATTTTTTTCATGTTCTCAAACTGAATCAATAGTTGATTGACTTCTTGAACACTAAGACCACACCCTTTAGCAATTCTCGTTTTTCGACTTGCCTTGATAATATCGGGATTGCGTCTTTCCTTAGGCGTCATCGATAAAATAATCGCTTCAATATGCCCTAATTTTTTAGGATCGATCGAAACATTGTTTAAACCCATCTTAGAAGCACCTGGCAACATCTTAAGCAAATTTTCAAGAGGTCCTAATTTGCGAATTTGTTTCATGTTAGTAAGAAAATCTTCTAAATCAAATTTTCCACTTTGCATTTTTCTTGCTGATTTTTCTGCTTCTTTTTCGTCGATGACTTCCGTTGCTTTTTCCACAAGGGAAACGATATCACCCATACCTAAAATTCTTCCAGCCATACGTTCAGGATCGAACGGTTCCAATCCATCTAACTTTTCACTAACACCTATCATTTTGATCGGTACATCCGTCAAATGACGAACCGAAAGAGCAACTCCACCTCTCGTATCTCCATCTAACTTAGTTAAAATAACACCCGTTAATGGTAATTTATCATGAAAACCCGTAATGACATGAATGGCATCTTGCCCCATCATCGAATCGATAACAAGCAATACTTCGTGTGGATGAAGAGCTTCGTTCATCTGTTCCAATTCATCCATCAAGGCATCATCGATATGGAGTCTTCCTGCTGTATCGATTAATATATAATCGTATCCGTTTTCTTTTGCTTCCTCGATCGCATGGCGAGCAATCGTAACAGGATCCCCATTTCCTTCCTCGTATACCGGAATTCCAAGCTGAGACCCAATCTGCTTCAATTGATCGATTGCAGCGGGACGATAGACATCACACGCGACCAAAAGTGGCTTTTTAGCATGCTTCTTCCGCAAGAAATTCGCAAGCTTCCCGATCGTTGTCGTCTTTCCACTTCCCTGCAATCCCACTAACATGAGAATAGAAGGTTTAGACGACGTGTGAAGAGGACTCGCTTCCCCACCCAAAAGATTGGTGAGTTCATCTTTCACAATCTTAACAAACAAATCGCCTGGTCGAATACTCGTCCTAACTTCTTCCCCAAGGGCTTTTTCTTTCACTGTATTCGTAAATTCTTTTACTACTTTATAGTTGACATCCGCTTCCAAAAGAGCAAGACGAATTTCTCTCATCATATCGGAAATATTTTCTTCCGTAATTTTTCCATATCCCTTGATTTTATGAATCGCATTTTGGAGCCGCTCTCCTAAACTTTCAAACATAACCTTTCCCTCCTCAAAATATCATCACGAATGAGTCGTTGTATTCCAATTTTTCACAACATCACAATTGCCACTCTTAGGTTCTGGTGATGGCATTGCTAACTTTACAATTAAAGGAATCTTAAATGCTCGACCAAAAGCAAGACAAGTACCAGATTGTAAACTTTTCTGTTTTTCCACAATCTCTTCTGAAATATTAGGAACCATTTTTTTAATGTATTCGACATCCGTTGGATGGTTCATCTTAAAAATAAGAAAATTAGAACATTGCGAAATAACTGTATCCGAAAGCTCCACTGGTCTTTGAGAAATAAGTCCTAAAATGAGCCCGTACTTACGTCCTTCTTTTGCTACTCGATCAAAAATATTGTATCCAATTAAATATTGATCCCGATCATTTTGAATGTAACGATGTGCTTCCTCTACCAAAATATGAAATGGAATCGAAGCTCGATTAGGAAGTGCCTTCGTAAATTCAAAAAGTAATCTCGTATAAATTTTCGTAATAACTTTCGCAAAATCATCATCGACATCATCTAAATTAATATTGACAATCTGATATTTTTTCCCATCGGTAATAAGTAATGAGGTAAGGTACTGTTCCAACGTAATGTACTGTTTTACCTCAAAGTATTTCGCATAACTTCCTGTAATCAAAGAATGAAGACGAACCTTAATCGTAACAGCATCCCCATACGTATTTTCATTGCGAAGCCATCCCTCACTAATCAACGTAAAATTGAGTGCTTTTTCTAAATCAGGTAACGTATAAAAAGATTCCCCTTTTGGTTCGTAATTATCGAATTCTGGTTTAATGAACCCAGAAACATATTCGGTCAAAAGAACACTTTCGGTAAATTGACCAGCAGAATCGATTAAAAAACATTCCCGGAATTTTCGAACGTAACCAATTCCCTGTACCGGTGCTTCTAAATTAAATTCCGGTGTCGAACAACTAGCTAAAATAGAAAAAACATCGTTACGCTTGTTAGGAGACGTCTGATTAGTATATAAAATGGTCATAATTGCCTTAGCAATTAAATGATTCTTATAAAGGTTGGAATCACTTCCCGTTTCCGCAAAAATGCGAGCCAACTTAAGCATTCTTTCGATAATGGGAAGTTGGGAATGCTCTGTTGCAGAAAGAAGAAGGGCCAAATCACTAGAATTAAGTAACCAAATAGGTAGACGTAATGCTTCTCCAATCCCATCTGTCTCATTCGTTGTATAAAATTTATAATGATAATTTGGATTCATTTCGCTAATACTTTGAAAAGCATGATAGTATTCCCCAGAAGAATCGAATAACAACAAATTCGATTTATAAGGAAAGAGTCTCTTATCCAAAAACATATTTTGAATAATTCTGGCAATGCCACAACTCTTCCCGCTACCACTATTACCAAAAATAGCAAAGTGATTACTAAAGAAAGCATTCACATCCATATAAATAGGGTGATCATTGTAAAATGGACTAACACCCAAAAGCATATTACCCGGCTTGTTCTCCCCAACAATAAGAGGAATTTCTTCTTCTTTAATCACCCGAATAGAAGCATCGAGTGAAGGTTTACGAATGACTCCTCCAAAAAGAACTCCATTGATAAGTTCTCCTAAAAAACGGACCCTTACAATTCCTTCATTCAAATCGTCCACTTCTCCTAGTATCTTTTTATCAGAATCCTCAAAAATAACATGTAAATTCATAAGATTGATGGTAAGTGGCACATCGGGATTCAACTTTACATGTGCCAAATGATCACTAATATAAACAATTTTATCAAACATAATTTATCTCCCCTTTTTACGTTTATTTTCATAATTTAAATTAAACTTTTCAAAACAAATTCGCCCAACACCATTTAACCCTTGAACATACTCATCGGTATCGTAAGTAAATCCCGCTGCCATCGCCGTCTTCATACTAGGATAATTTCCTTGATCGATATCGAGTAAAACTTTTTCCACAGGATAAGTGGAAAACAAGTAATCGCTAATTTCTTCTAGTAGTTTACTTGCATACCCTTTCTTTCTTTTTGAAGGAACAATCAAGTACTCGAGATAAATCGAATCTCTCTTAAGTCCACCAAGATAAAGATAGCCAATCAATTCATCGTGGAAAGAAACCAAATAAGCCCTTTCAAAAAAAGAATTGTTTTGATAACTCGATCGATGAAGTCGCTCAGGAATCTGTTTGACAAATCCCTCTTCATTTCCAAGTGATAATTTCTCAAGAAAAGAACGATGGTTTTGATTTTCTTGATCAAATACGACTAATTCAAAGGAACCTCCAGGATAGACCATAACACTCCTCCTATATCATAAAATATCCTCGATCGCATCTTTCAAAGCATCGTCTTTCACAAGTGCTAAAACTTGACAACGCTTCTTGTAACACTTTAACTTTTCTTCATAAAACAAAAGCTTTTCAATCGTAAGTTTTAACTGATGATGAATCGCATTGCGACTAACGGCATACTTTTCACTTAACTCACCAAAAGAAAGATTCAAAAAATAGTATCCTTCAAAATACTGACGTTGCTTTTCCGTCAACAATTCTTGGTAGTAGTCATACAAAGTACCATAGTAAATTGTATCTTCCATTACATACCTCCCCACAAACGAGAAAGAAGAACCAAAGCAAGAATAATCCCAACTCCACCATATAAATAAGTAAAGACTTTTCTTTTATAAACACGATAGTTGTTGTACGCCATCAAAAACATTGTAACCATAAAACTAGCTTCCACATAAATAAGAACAGTAGAATCAAAGCAAGACCATCCAAATAAAATCAGGGAACTAACCGTTAAAACGAACTGTAACAATAACCAAATATCCCATTTTTTCTTCATAACATCATATCCTTAAACAATCCATAAATGTAGGTCTCGATATCGAACGTTTGCAAATCGTCCTTCCCTTCCCCTAAACCAATGTACTTAACAGGAATAGAAACTTCCTCTTTAATCGCCAAAACGATACCTCCCTTAGCAGTACCATCTAACTTGGTAAGAACAATTCCCGTAATATTCGTAATTTCTTTAAAACTCTTCGCTTGACTAATTCCGTTTTGTCCCGTTGTCGCATCGATCACCAAAAGTGTCTCGTGTGGTGCCCCATCGATCAAGGAAGAAATCACTTTATTCATCTTTTCTAACTCTTTCATAAGATTAACTTTATTTTGAAGTCTTCCTGCTGTATCGACCAAAACGACATCAAATTCTTCTTTCAGTGCCATTTGAAGTCCATCAAAAATAACGCTGGAAGGATCGACCCCTTCTTCTTTACCATAGTAAGAAACACCAACGCGTTCACTCCACTTTTGTAACTGACTCGAAGCACCTGCTCGAAACGTATCTCCTGCGATCAAAAGAACCCGCTTTCCTTCCTCTTTCATCTTGTAAGCAAGTTTCCCAATAGTCGTCGTTTTTCCAACACCATTGACCCCCACAAACAAAATCACCGTAGGACCACTCGCAGCATAATTGATCTTATCGACCAACACCCCATCATCGACATAGATAATAAAAAGTTCATCGACAATGATCTCTTGAAGGAAAGAAGGATCATCGATCTTTTCACTCTTAACTCGAGCCCTCAATCGTTCCATAAACTTCATTACCGTAGAAACGCCAATGTCAGCCATAATCAAAATTTCTTCTAATTCTTCAAAGTATTCTTCTGTAATATGGTGATACCGATCTGTAAGATGACTAAGACGTGATACAAAAGACTCTCTCGTCTTGGTAAGTCCCTTTTCATACACGGCTACTTCTTTTACTTTTTCTTCATCCAACGCATCCTCTTCTTTTTGAAACATCGTCTTAATCTTATGAAATATTCCCATCATCATCACCTAACTAATATTATAACAAAAAAACAAGGAAGAAGAAAAGAAAAACAAAAGAATAGACAAAAGAAAATATTTATAGTATAATTTTAGAGGTTAGTTCTTGATTATACAAAACGAACTTAAGAAAGGAGTTATCATGAAAGAATCAAAACCAAATGAAACAAAAATCATTGTTTTAGGTGGTTTAGGAGAAGTCGGAAAAAACATGTATTGTGTAATGCATGACGACGAATTAATTATTATTGATGCGGGTGTTAGTTTTCCAGAGGGAGAACTTTTAGGAATTGATTATGTCTTACCAGACTATACTTTTTTAAAACAAAATCAAGATAAAGTTAAAGCGTTAATTATTACGCACGGTCATGAGGATCATATAGGAGGAATTCCCTTTTTATTACAAACAGTAAATATTCCTGCTATTTATGCACCAAACCAAGCAAAAGAGTTAATTGCCTTAAAATTAGAAGATAGAAACATTCGTTACGATAATTTATTTGTATATACCGATGAAACTAAACTAACATTTAAACACATCGAAGTGGAATTTTTCAAAACGACCCACTCGATTCCCGATTCACACGGAATTTCGATCAAAACACCGAATGGAAGGGTTGTTACAACAGGAGACTTCAAATTTGACTTAACGCCAATTGGACCGATGGCAGATCTTCATCGAATGGCCGAAATTGGAAAAAAAGGAGTCACACTACTACTGAGTGATAGTACCAATGCCCTAAATGAAGGTATGAGTATCAGTGAATCCAAAGTAGATGGTGCCCTAGCGGATATTTTTTCAAAATATAAATATCATCGTATTATTATTGCAACGTTTGCATCGAACATCTATCGTTTAAAACATATCGTAGAAACCTGCAGTAAAAACAATCGTAAAATTTGTATTTTCGGCCGAAGCATGGAAAATAACATCGATATTTCCATTAAAGGGGGCTACATCGATCATAAAGAACTATTTGTAACCCCAGAAGAAGCCAACAACTTAAAACCAGGCGAAGTATGTATTTTATGTACCGGAAGCCAAGGGGAACCTTTAGCAGCACTATCTAGAATTGCCGAAGGAACCCACAAACAAATCAAATTAAGACCAGATGATATCGTTGTCTTTTCATCAAGTGCCATTCCAGGAAATGCCCTAAGTATTTCGAAAACAATCAATAAACTATACCTAAAAGGAGTCAAAGTATTTACCAATACTTCTCTTTCCGAACTACATACATCAGGGCACGCCAACCAAGAAGAATTGAAATTGATGATAAGACTATTAATGCCAAAATACTTAATGCCATTCCATGGGGATTATAGAATGCTCCAAAGACATGCCCAAGTAGGAATAGAATGTGATATTCCCAAAGAAAATACGTTTGTGTTACAAAATGGAGATATCTTAACCATGATCGATGAAAAAATCGAAAAAACAGATCACATCCCAGCACCAGACGTCTATGTCGATGGAAATAGAATTGGCGAAATTGGAGGAGCTGTTTTACGTGATCGTAAAATCATGGCTAGTGATGGTATTCTAGTAGTAATTGCCAATATCGATATGAAAAAAAGAACACTTCTCATCAAACCGAACATCACCACAAGAGGCTTCATCCTAATCAATGAAAACGAAGACTTAATTCATAAAATCGAAAATATCGCAAGTACCATCATCAAAGAAAAACTAAAAGAACCAAATGTAACCTTCCAAGAAATTAAAAATCAAATCACCCAAGATTTAATACCAGAAATATACGAATTAACAGGAAGAAGACCGATCATTTTACCGATCATTTTAGATATTAAAAAAACAGTAAATGTAAAATAAGTTCAAAAAAAATCAAGATTTCTCTTGATTTTTCTTTTATTTCTATTTATAACGAGTAAATATTTTCATCATACCTGTCTCTTTATCGTAATCGTCGATTTTCTTTTGAATAGGATCAAACGATAAATCGAGAGATTGAACATACTGATTCACAGCTTCAGACAAGCGATCTGTATCACAAACCAAATAATCGCGAACCTCATCATAACACGAAGATGTTTCAATCTTTTTAATAATATCGTGGTTCATCGGATCGAGCATCTCAGGAAAAATGTGATCCATTCCTTTCGCAAAGCGATAGTATTTGTCGATGAAGCGATGCCAAAAATGATCGTTCGATAACGGAAAAGTTGTCCCCGTAGCCAAATTGTAAGCAAGAGCATCACAACACTTAAAGTAATCTTTCAACTCACTAGCATAAACGAGATAATCGTCGTAGAACTCTTCTTCCATAACCTCTTCGCTAGAAGTAGGTTCATTTGCTTTATAAATCTGAACATCCATATGATAGAAAGGATGAAATCTAGCATAGATCGATTCGTACCCAAGGGCAATAATCTCATGTCCCATCTCGTAACGTCCCTCAATAGGATAATCAGAAATTTCCCAAGTAGAATCCATAAGTTCTTCGAGAATAGACGGATCGTCGATCACAATTCGCTCAACGTCATCCAAACTCATATCGTGAACAAGACCATAAAGAAGAACATCCTCTTCCTCCACATCACCAAAATATCCATTAGAAAGCTTAAACTCACAGGTGAAAAAATCGATCGCCATTACGCCCATCATAAAATCGAAATGTTCCGAATTCTTTTGCATTCTATTGAGAATATCGTTAAAAACCTCTGGATCTTTCGCATTTTTACGATAATAATTTCGATAACGATTAATGATATGACGGATATGTTGCAAAGATGTTTCAACCTTGTATACCATCAAAATTCCCCCTCACTAAATGTGTCATCATTATAACACAAAACAAAGAAAAAAGCAAGAAAAAGAGACTAGCGTGCCTCTTCTTGTGCTCTAGTCTCACGAATGACAGTAACCTTAATCGTTCCAGGATACTGCATCGTATTTTCAATTTTTTCTTTAATATCTCGAGCAATTTTATAACTCGTCAAATCATCGACTTCTTCAGGTTTCACAATGACCCGTAACTCTCGTCCTGCTTGAACAGCAAATGTCTTTTCGACACCTTTCATATCGAGAGCCACTTGCTCTAACTGTTCTAAACGCTTAATGTAGTTTTCTAGTGAATCATTACGAGCTCCTGGACGAGAAGCACTAAGAGCATCAGCAACAGCCACAATAACAGAAATAATGCTCGCAGCCTCTGTATCACCATGATGACTGTGAATCGCATTGATCACCACATCGCTTTCGTGGAACTTTTTCGCAAGATCGACCCCGATTTCTACGTGACTTCCTTCAACTTCGTGATCGATAGCCTTTCCAATATCATGTAACAGTCCTGCCCGCTTAGCAAGATTGACATTTTCGGAAAGCTCCGATGCAAGTAGTCCAGACAAATGCGCAACTTCAAGTGAATGCTGTAAGGCATTTTGACCATAACTCGTACGGAAATGAAGTTTACCGACAAGTTCAACAAGCTCAGGATCAAATTTCGTAAGACCAAGCTCGAAAAGAGCCTCATTTCCATATTCGATGATCTTCGCCTTCATCTCCTGGCTAACCTTATCGTATAACTCCTCAATACGAGTTGGATGAATTCGTCCATCTTTAATTAACGTTTCTAACGTAATGCGAGCAATTTCACGACGCAACGGATCAAAACTAGACAATACGACCGCTTCTGGTGTATCATCGATAATTAAATCGACACCTGTAATCGCTTCGATCGTGCGAATATTTCGCCCCTCACGTCCAATAATACGACCTTTCATTTCGTCATTTGGAAGATCGACAACCGTCACCGTTTGATCACTAGCAATATCAGCTGCATACTTCTGCATTGACGTAACAAGCAAATCCTTTGCTTTCTTATCGACCTCTAACTTTGCTTCATTCTCTTTCTCTTTAATGTAAGAAGCGATCTCAATACTCATCTCTTCTTCCACTTTACTCATAACCATATTACGAGCTTTTTCCTTAGTAAACCCAGATATTTCCTGCAACAAATCGAGCTGTTGCTGCTTAAGTTCTTCCACTTTACTCTGTTCTTCTTGGATTTTACTCTGTCTTAAAGATAATTTTTCCTCACGTTCGTCCAAAGCTGTTTCACGTTTCTGATAAAGCTCATCACGCTTATCCATATTGTTTTCTCTTTGCAACAAACGATCTTCTGATCCCTTTAACTCTGCTTTCTTCTCTTTAATTTGTTTCTCTACTTCTAATTTTAATTTATGTGCTTCTTCCTTCGCTTCCAATAACGAATCACGTTTCGTTTTATCTGCTTCTTTTTTCGCTTTTTCAAGCATCTCTTCAATCTTTTTAGAAGTATTACTCTCTTTTAAATAATTCATAAAAAAAGTAATACATACT
Source organism: uncultured Muribaculaceae bacterium (assembly GCA_964546995.1). GTDB lineage: Bacteria > Bacillota_I > Bacilli_A > RF39 > UBA660 > CAZJKO01. Next base: position 29,244 of record CAZJKO010000002.1, read on the forward strand.
CCAGTAGCTAATCCAAATACAACAAGTAAAATGGAGATCCATAAATTCATATTACTACCTCCATTCTAGATTTATGTTAATGACTATTAAATCATAATATCCATCTCTAATATAACTTTATCTATAAAACTTGTCAAGATAAGACCAAACAAAAAGAGGAGAATATCCCCTAAACAATAGCAAAATAATCGATAAAAATTATTTATCAATCACACCGTTTCTCTTCGAAATATGATGCAATCACATCGTAATCATTATAAGGAACATTTCCCTCTTTAAGAGCCATGTACCCATCTCTACCTTTTCCTAAAATACAGACAATATCATTTTCTTCCGCCATATCAAAAGCATGATAAATTGCTTCCTTACGATCGAGAATACGTTCATAGTGAGTGAAATTAGTCTCACTTACCATATCGTCAATAATCGAATTAACATCTTCGCATCTAGGATCATCCATCGTAAAAATAACATGATCCGATAACGATAACGCTTCTTGCCCCATCTTACCACGCTTTTCTTTTTCACGCCCTCCAGCACTACCTAAAACAGTGATAATTCTCCCCGTTTTATTCGTAGAAACACAAGTTAAAATTTGATGAATCGCATTAGCTGTATGAGCATAATCTAAAAGGATCGTATAATCTTGCCCAAAGGAAAGTCTCTCTCCTCTTCCTAAAACAGGATGAAGCAAGGAAACTTTAGATATAACATCGGATAAAGAGTACCCTAAACAACAAAGACAGGCAATCGAAGCAACCAAATTATAAACATTGTATGTTCCTAAAAAAGGACTCTCTACTTGATAAGTGATTCCTTGATAAACGAGAGAAAGCGTCGTTTTTAAAGCAGTTTGATTAATAGAGGAAAATTGAAACATAGCATTCTCCCCCATACCATAAGTAACGACCTTGCCCTTAGAATGAGAAAGCATATAAGAATAGTATGGATCATCGATATTCAAAACACAATATCCATCTTCTTTCGTTTGTTCAAATAACTTTGCTTTCATCGAAACGTAGTTTTCGATCGTTTTATGAACATTCAAATGATCCTCTGTAAGATTCGTAAAGACACTAACTGTAAAGGGAACTCTCGCAACACGTCCTGCTAAAATTGCCTCACTCGATACTTCCATACTAAGCATTTTACATCCCCGATCGACGAGATGTTTTAAACAAGGATAAAACTCTTCAGGAATAGGTGTAGTATTGTTTGTTTTTTCAAAAAAGTCCCCAAAATAACATCCATTAGTTCCCAAATATCCAACAGGTAAATAGGAAGACAACAACTGATAAATCATCGTCGACGTCGTCGTCTTTCCATCTGTCCCCGTCACCCCAATCATAGTTAAAGAAGAAACAGGATCATCATAAAACGCTTCACAACACTGAATCAACGCTTCCTTAGTCGAAGAAACCCGAATAGAAGGAACAGAAGAAGAAACCTCTTTTTCCACCAAGACAGCACTAGCACCTTTTTGAATGACTTCGTCAATAAACTGATGCCCATCAAACGTCTTACCGGAAATAGCCACAAATAAATCACCTGGACCAACTTGCTTCGAATTTGCAGTAATCCCATGAATCATCACATCATATGGACAATCGATAATATCACATAGTTTTTTCATAATACTCACCCTTACTCAAATTATAAAAAAGACCATCAAAAAAAGCAATAGAATCCCTAAACTATTCTATGAAAAAAGAAGAAAATTATTTACTTTCTTCCTTCTTTTTAAGAGAAATACCGTAGTACTCCCGAACTTGATTTTCAATTTCTTCCCGCAAATCATCGTGATCTTTAAGGAGCAGCTTCACGTTTTCTTTCCCTTGTCCTAACTTTTCTCCTTTATAAGAATACCATGCTCCACTCTTCTCCATAATACCACAAGTAGAAGCCAAATCGACAATCTCTCCAGTACGACTAATTCCCTCTCCGTACATAATATCGACTGTCGCAGTCTTAAATGGTGGTGCTACTTTATTTTTAACCACTTTAACATTCGTACGATTTCCAATAATACTATCTCCTATTTTTAAAGCTTCCCCACGACGAATGTCCAAACGAACGGATGCGTAAAATTTAAGTGCTCGTCCACCAGGCGTCGTCTCTGGATTACCAAACATAACTCCGACTTTTTCACGTAACTGATTGATAAAAATAGCCGTCGTCTTCGTTTTATTGATCGTACCAGATAATTTACGAAGAGCTTGACTCATAAGCCTTGCTTGAAGCCCCACATGACTATCGCCCATTTCCCCATCGATTTCTGCTTGAGGTACCAAGGCTGCTACAGAATCGATAACGACAATATTAACTGCCTCACTACGAACAAGTGCTTCACAAATTTCTAACGCTTGTTCTCCTGTATCAGGTTGAGATAACAAAAGTTCATTGATGTTTACCCCTAAGTTTTTAGCATAAACAGGATCGAGCGCATGCTCGGCATCAATAAAAGCAGCACGTCCTCCCGCCTTTTGAATTTCGGCAATCGCATGAAGAGCAAACGTCGTTTTACCACTCGATTCAGGACCGTAAATCTCAATAATTCGTCCTTTAGGAAATCCTCCTACTCCAAGAGCAATATCCAAACTGAGACTTCCCGAAGAACAAACATCAATTTCCATATGATGGTTATCTCCTAGCCTCATAATCGAGCCTTTACCAAATTGTTTTTCAATATCACTTAATACTTGTTCTAATGCTTTATCTTTGTCTGTTGTCTTTACCATTTCGTCCTCCTAAAAATTACTTACAAATTCATTCTAACCCAACTTATTCAAAAAAGCAAGCATTTTTTGCAAACAATTGTTTGTAATTTTTGGATAAAGAAAATGCATCCCTTTTCCCAAAAGGAATCCTCCAAAAAAACAAATTACCATAGAAAAGAATCGATAAATTAAAATTTTCAAAGAAAAAAATAATGCCAACTTAACCAGTTGGCATGAACAAAAGCAAAACAAGATACTCTATTTTTCCTCTAATGAATCTTTCAATAACTCTCGATTTAAACGATAGTATTCCACTCCCGATAAAATTGCCATAATAGAAGCAAAATAAAGAAGAAAATCACTCACTCGCAAATTCCAAAGTTCAAAAGGTAAGTTATAGAAAAAGACAAGAGTAATTCCGATCATGAGACAAGCAGTCTTAATTTTTCCCGACAGGATAGCTGCAACAACTTTTCCTTTAGTCGATGCTTGCATCTTAATCGCATTGACAATAATATCTCTTACGATAATAACAACGGGAACCAAAAGAGAAATAAATCCCTGCCCTGCTAAAATAATTAAAACAGAATCCACTAATACCTTATCGGCAATCGAATCGAGCATTTTTCCAAGATCCGTCACCATGTGGTTACGCCTTGCTAAATAACCATCCAAAAAATCAGTGAAACTAGCAAAAATGAACAACACTCCTGCAATAACGTATTGACTCTTAATATAGACTCCTCCCACTAGATACCTAGGAAAAGAAACGTTGACTAGATCAAATGGAAACAAAAGTAAAAACATAATCACAAACGATAAAATAATTCTCATCCAAGTAAGTTTAGTAGGTGCATTCATAACTTCTCTCCTCTATAAAAATACCGTGTTTCCCCTGCAATTCTGTACTGATACTTTCATCCTGATCGAGACTCCGAAATAACAAATATAAAATCAAAAGAACCAAAATAACAATCAAACTAGCAAGAACATAAGGAGCAATATTTTTTCTTCTTTTATGAATCTTTGTATAAGGAGAAGAAACCTTCTTTTTTTCTTCCGAAGTCACACTCTTTCTTTTGGCTTCCAAAATGTCTTCTAACGAAATTTTAGAAGTATGTTCAAATAAAAAATCATTAAATTCATCTAACACTTTTTCAGAATCGAGTCCTAAATATTTAGCATAATCACGAACGTATTCTTTTAAAATATAGACATCTTTAAATGCTCTCGTATTTCCACTTTCAATATTTTCAAGAGAGACGATATCGATCCCTAAATCTTCCGAAGCTTCATCAATACTAACGCCATGATTTCGTCTAACTTCCGCTAGATACTCTCCTAACTCCTTCAACTCTTCTCACCTCATTTAAAAAACAAAAAATAATATTTTATAAGCCATGTTCTGTTCCTAAAAAATTAGGCGACAAACATTTATCTACCAAGCACAATGCTCAGTCTTTGAATCCGTTATCCTTCCTTCATCAAAGCTCCCCTACCAAAATTTGGGTTTCTCGCTCGCGGGGTTTACCACGTTTCACTTTTTCTTTTCAGAAAACATCGTCACTGCGGCACGTTACGAATGACCACCATATCGAATAGACGTAGGCATCATTTCGCCGTTAGATAATAAATCTACCTTAGGTTATGTCTTCCCTAAGCACGAACACTAAGAACATCACAGTTCTTGCGAGTATGGACTTTCCTCTATACCACTAAAGGTGTACAGCGTTTGTCAAAATATTATTCATCATTTCCATATACAATTTTTTCAAGTTGAGAAAGTCTTCTCATCACATCGACATTGGTGACTTCGCGATCATTACCAGTTTTAGCAATTTCCATATTCATTTTCATGTTGCGAATTTCTTGTTTCAATTTCATAATCTCTGCAAGATATTCTTCTTTTTCTTTTTCTAAATCTCTAATAATGCGTTCAAATTGTTCATAGTCACCAATGATTAAATCTAAATATTGATCGACTTCTTTTAACCGGTACCCTCTTGTATCAATTTTAAATTCTTTTTCCAAGATATCTTGGGGTGACAAATTTACTTTATTCTGATACATATATTTCACCAATCCCTTTTATATATTTTCGCAAAAAAAAGAGAATTTGTCAATTCCTTTTAAAGAACGTCACTGCCGATCATTTTAAAGAACGTCACTGCCGATCATTCGTTTAATTTCTTCATGCTTAAAAAGAAGTTTAATCTCCCTCGTTTGATCGATCATTTTATTTAATAAAACGATAACATCATATTGATTCATATCTAATCACCAAAACAAGCGTAGCAGAAAAAAAACACTCCTGCATCTGTTTCGACAAAGAAAGACAAAAATAGAACCAACCAAATTCCAAAATCGTAAAACTACAAAGATTCTTCAAACAACGAATCAAAACTAACTTCTAAAACCGTCGCAATTTTATAAAGTGTTTGAATCGAAAAGCCAATCTTCCCTTTACCAGATTCAATTCTTCTCATAAAGTCGTAAGAAATATCACAAAGATCCGCGAGTTTTTCTTGAGTATACCCTTTCATCTTACGATACTTTCTGATATTTTTCACAACAACTTCTTTGATGTTGGGATGGAAGTTGTAACATAGATCTTGACACATAATATCACCAACTATAGTTTCCCATGAAATGCCAAAAAAATCCGTGACCCATAATTACCATTTATTGGAATTTTATAATGCACATAATAATAGAAAAAAAGAAAAAAGATGGAAAAATGAAAGATTCTATAGTATAATCTATACTAGGTGATGAAATGAAATACCCAAATGGTTTAAAAAAAAGCAACAATCAGACAATCATCTATGGAAACCGTGGGATGGATCTAGAAAGTGAAATCAACAATACCAATCAATACTATAGAGAAAACCGACGAGCTTACATTTATAAAAAGCCCACTCCAATTAAAATCACCAAAGTAGATTATCGACAAGGAATCATTAAAGAAGCTTTTTTTGAATGTCCATCGACGACAGATTACAATGGTATTTATAAAGGGTACTATATCGATTTCGAAGCAAAGGAAACGTTATCCAAAACGTCATTTCCCTTGAAAAATATCCATCTTCACCAAATAGAACATATGAAAAATGTAAAAGAAGAAGGAGGCATATGCTTCTTAATTGTTCGTTTCAAAACCCTAAATCAAACATTTTTGTTAAAAGCAGAAGATCTCTTTTTAATAGTCGAAGAACAAGAAAGAAAATCGATTCCAATCGACTATTTTAGAAAAAAAGGATATCTCATCAAAGATAAATACAGGCCAACCATCGATTATTTAGAAATAATCGATCAACTATATGGAGGTGAAACAAATGCCAAGAACAAAAGGTAAACAAAACGAACCCAAAAAGAAAACAACACAAAAAAAGAAAACAACGAAAACCAAGAAAAACTTCAAACTAGAATGGAACAATCCACGAATAATCGTAGGAATCATTTTACTTTTATTCGCAGTCACAAGTTACGTAACGTTAGGACTTATCGTAACCGCTATTTTAGTAATGGGAATTCTCATGATTCTAGGGATTGCAAGACTACTCGATAAAACCAAATCGAAAAAAAGACAACGTAAAATCCTAAATATTATCCTAATCACCGGACTAACACTCGGCATATTAGGATGCATGGCTGTAGGAGGATTCTTTGTATACGTCGTCAAACAAGCCCCTAAATTTGAAATAGAACGATTATCTAAAAAAGAATCGACGATTATTTACGACATCAACGGAAACGAATATGCCAAATTAGGAACAGAAATGCGCGAAAACATTTCGTATGACGATCTTCCTCAAGTCTTAATCGATGCCATCGTTGCAACCGAAGACTCAAGATTTTTCCAACACAATGGTTTTGATGCTCCTCGTTTCATCAAAGCAAGTTTAGGTCAAGTCGCAGGCCAAGATGCCGGTGGAGCTTCGACCTTATCGATGCAAGTAATCAAAAACAGTTTTACGGATACGACCGATCAAGGATTCGAAGGTATCGTCCGTAAATTTACCGATATTTATCTAGCCATTTTTAAATTAGAAAAAAATTATACCAAAGAACAGATCATCGAATTTTATGTAAACAACCACTTCCTTGGAGGAAACGTATGGGGAGTCGAACAAGCAAGTCAAACGTACTTCGGCAAAAGTGTCTCTGACCTCAATTTAAGTGAAGCGGCCATAATCGCTGGTATGTTCCAATCACCAAACTATTATCGGCCAGACACCAAACCAGAAAATGCAGAAAAAAGAAGAAACACCGTTCTCTATTTAATGAACAAACATGGTTACATTTCGAAAGAAGAATGGGAAATGGCCAAAAGTATTCCTGTAAGTTCTCTAACGGGAGGAAGAATTCAAACAAATTCAGAATTCCAAGGATACATCGATACCATTGTCGAAGAACTAGACAAAAAGTATGGCGTCAACCCTTATGTAACACCTCTACTTATCTATAGCAATATGGACATGGAAAAACAACGAGGAGTAAACCGTGTCCTATCAGGAGAAGTCTTCAACTGGAAAGATGATTTAATTCAATCTGGTGCTGCAGTATTAGACGTACATAGTGGTAAAATTTTAGCAGTAGGAACAGGACGGAATAAAGAAGGAAAAGGAGTAAACATCTGGAACCTTGCAACCCAAATGAAAAAACAACCAGGATCGACTGCCAAGCCACTCTTCGATTATGGTCCTGGTATGGAATTCAATAATTGGTCTACATACACCCTCTTTGATGATACACCATATGCTTACTCGACAGGTCAAACACTTAACAACTGGGATGGCTTCTACATGGGAACACTAACATTAAGACAGGCTCTATCCCTATCACGTAACGTTCCAGCATTAAAAGCATTCCAACAAGTAGATAACAAAAAAATAATATCGTTCGTCGAATCGCTAGGAATCAAACCAGAAGTCGATAATGGACGAATTCATGAAGCACATGCAATCGGGGCTTTTACAGGTGTCACACCACTTGAAATGGCCGCAGCATATCAAGCATTCGCCAACGGAGGATATTATTACGAACCACTTTCTGTTAGTAAATTCGTCTATCGAGGAACAGGAGAAACCGTCGAACAACACAGTGAAAAAGTAAAAGTCATGAGCGATTCGACCGCTTACATGATCACAAGCGTTTTACAAGACGTTCCAAACCATAGATCAGATGTCGCAGGAGTCAACATTGCTGCCAAAACAGGAACGACCAACTACGATGCAAACAAAGCTCAAGCACTAGGACTTTCATGGGATGCCATCAACGACTCTTGGACAGTTGGATATAACCCCGACATCGTCATAGGAATGTGGTATGGATATGAAGAATTAAATCAAGAATTAGCAAATCAAGGTTACTACAATCACTTAGATGAAGCTGCCATCAACCGCGATTACCTCTTCCATGCCTATGCCAACCAAATCTTTCCAAAAGATAACAAAGACTTCACCATGCCAAGTTCTGTCGTAAAAGTCCCTATTGAAAGAGGAACGAACCCAGCTGCTTTAGCAATTGAAGGAGTCACGCCACAAGAAGAAATCGTATACGAATACTTCAAAGCAGGAACAGAACCAACTGAAGCATCACCAAAATATCTAAAATTAGAAACGCCAAGTAACATTAGAGTCACATATCACGAAAAAGAAAATCAAGTATCGATCAGTTGGAATAGTGTTCCTAAAGCAGGATACAAAGAAGAATACGGAAAACTCCTATACGATATCTATTTCGATAACAAACACCTAGGATCGACAGATAGAATAACGTATAGCATCGCAAAACCAAAAACACCTTATGGAACTTATAAAATCGTAGCAAGATACGAAAAGTATGACGGAAACAAAAGTGGTGAAGGAATATTTGAATTCAAAAAACCAACAGAAGAAAAACCGACGACACCACCAGATAAAGACCCAACGACGCCAGAGGATAAAGATCAAATTACCAGCGAATTAATCACCAAAGAATTAACCTTAAAAGTAGGAGATATATTTAAAATGCCGATGGGTCGATCTGCAGTTACCGTAAAAGAAAATGGTGTTGATGTAACAAATCAAGCAACGATCACAGGACGTCTCGAAGACGGAAATGGAAACAGTATCGCAGAAATAAATACGACCACGACTGGCACATACAACATTGCTTACGACATCAAATATAAAACCTATCAAAAAACACTCCACATGAGTGTAAAAGTAACCAACTAAAAAAGTTTTCCATAACTTCTATGGAAAACTTTTTTTATTTATGTTTCTCTTTACAAATTTCCATTAACGGACACCCATCACAAAGAGGCTTCATTGCCCGACAATGATATCGACCAAACAAAACCATTTGATGATGTCGTTTACTCCACTCTTCCTTCGGAAACGTTCTTTGAAGTTTCTTTTCTACTACCAAAACAGAATCGGACTTCTTCGCAAGACCAAGTCGCTTACTAACTCTCTCTACATGCGTATCTACCGCAATCGCAGGAATATCAAACAAATTACTCAACACGACATTAGCCGTTTTCCGACCTACACCAGGTAAAGATTCTAAAAATGCTCGATCAGAAGGAACCTTACCATCACATTCTAATACAAGACGCTTAGCAATCTCTTTAACATAAAGAGCCTTACGTTGAAACGTCCCAATCGGACGAATAATCTGAACAATAGACGAAAGAGACGCATTCATCAATTCTTCAAGAGAAGGATAAGTAGAAAACAAAACAGGCGTAACAGAATTCACTCGTTTATCCGTCGTTTGTGCACTGAGAACAACCGCAATCAACAACTCGTAATCCTTATGATAAATTAGTTCACAAGTAGGATTAGGATAAAGATCATTCAAATAATCCCCAATCAACGAAACACCCTTCATCACTCACCATCCTCCAACCAATCGTACTCGAACACTTCTTGAGGCTCCTTCTTTTGATCTCGATACTGACTTTGATAACGCCGCACATCACTAGCTGTTTTAAGGCCCTTTTTCCCCCACTCATAGAGAATCTTATCGATGTACCTTAAATTAGATACCCCATTAAACGTAGCCTCTTTTAAAGCCTCTTTAATAAGCTCCTCGCTAGTGTGATTTTCAAGCCAAGCCTTAATAATTTCGTATTCCATAGGACTAAGCGTTCTCCCAAATTCACTCTCGATCACTTCAAAAATGTTACTATCGGATACCTCTTCCTCCACCACATCATCAATAAGCAAAAACAAAAGCTTTTGATAAAAATCATGAAGCGAAACATGCTCCTCCATAATATTCTTATCATTCTTACGAACCTCAAGTTGCACCAAATGCTTCTCAGACAAATCCGAAATAAACGACATAACTTGAGAAGAAGAAATAGACAAATCATGCCCTATTTTAGATGGATCAAACACAAAAACTTCTCCCTGATTATATAAATACATCAAAAACAAAAACTCTTCTAGTGAAACCGATAACTTACGATAATGTTGAAGCAAATAAAGAGGAATCACAAGATTACCCTGTTTTAACATATCAAAAAGTTTCGCATTCTTCAAACAAATCGCCTCCTCCAAAGGTTACGAACTAGTATAACACACGAAAAACAAAAAGAAAACTTACACCCCATAATCGGATCGATGAGAGCGCAAATAAGCAAGAATATCTTCACGTTTATTTTGTAACTGCCCCCTTAAAATTTGCACTTCTAAATCCTGGTAAACCAAAGAAAGATACGGTCCAGGTGGAAGGTGAAAAAGCGCCATAATATCAGAAGAAGTGATCAAAATATCTTTTCTAGTATAAATGGGAAGTTGATCGTACGCTTTCACAATATCTCGCTTATCGAATCCCTTCTTCTCTGCTGCAATCCGGTTCACATAAAGACCATAACGATAAAGAGCAAGAGGATCAAAATTATTCATGTGACTTGCTTCTTCAATCTTCCGTAGTAGTTCTTTTTCATTGGAAGTAAATGGATATTTATCAGCAACATCTAAACAAGACCATATACCAAGCAAATCGTCCAAAGGAGCAATTTGATGTAAAGGAAGTTCTAGCGCTTCATCTAATCCTAACGATGTCAAAAGAGCAATTCCTTCTTTCACATGTTTACTTGTAAATATTTTGTCAAGTTCTTCTCTTTTTCGTTGATAAGAAAGACTAGAAAGATATTTTTTCGTATTTTGAATTGCCTCAATTATCTCTTCACTTAACGTAAAGTCAAGTGTCGTACTAAACCGCACTGCTCTCAAAATGCGAAGAGCATCTTCCCGAAATTTATCGGAAGCATTCCCGACAGTTCGAATCACTTTATCATGAATATCGCGAATTCCATGAAAATAATCCAAAATTTCCCCCTCTTTATTCATACAAAGCGTATTCATCGTAAAATCTCTACGTCTTAAATCTTCTACTAAATCAGTAATATATTCGAAATCGAGTGGTCGTCTATGATCGACATAATGGGATTCACGACGAAACGTTGTAATTTCAAACCGAATCTGTTTAACCATAACCGTAATAGAACCATATTCTTCATGAGAAAGACACGCATCCATAAATAGAGCCTTAATATCCATAGGTGTAGCCGAAGTTGCCACATCGATATCACAAGAAGGAATTCCCAACACGTAATCCCGAACAAAACCTCCCACCAAATAAGCAGAAAAACCAGCATCTTCAATTTTTTGTAATAACTTTAGAGCAATTTCTAACATTCGCTTTTTCACCATCCAATACTTCTTATCTACTTATCTTTATTATACACCAAAAAAACAAACTATTATAGTTTTAGAAAGAAAAAAAGCCATCACGGCTTTATTTCGGATTCTAGTTAACAGCGTCTTTTAATGCAGAACCAGCTTTAAATGAAACAGCGTTTCTTGCTGCGATTTGAACAGTAGCTCCTGTTTGAGGATTACGTCCAGTACGAGCAGCTCTTTTTGAAACAGCAAATGTTCCAAATCCAACTAGTGGTACTTTATCTCCACTTTTTAATGCTCCTGTAATTGCTTCGAATGTAGCATCGATAGCTCTTGTAGCATCAGCTTTTGTAAGTCCTGCCTTTTCAGCAACAGCTTCTACTAATTCAACTTTTTTCATGTTCCATATACCTCCAATATTTTTCTTAAGCACATGTTATGCTTACATATCAAGAATAACACGAAACGAAAGGGAACGCAACAAATTTTACACAAATTGATAGATAAAAGAAGGATTTTCATAAATTTATAAAAAAAAGAACCTAAGGTTCAATGATCGCCAAAACAAAAACGAAAAAAAGTATAATTAAGACCGCTCAATACAAACAAAAAAACAATCATAAATAAACCCAATTTTAAAGTAACTTTTTTCATAGAACACCTATTTCAAATGACGATGAATCGCTTCTAAAAGACTAATGATATGACCTAATCCATAGATGAAAAGAGAAAACAAAAACGTCGAAGCCCATACCATTAAGGTTAACCCAAAATTGTACATCTCGCTAGTACAAGTTCCAAAGAAACCAGAAGTCTCACGACAAGCAGGAAACAAATTCCCAATGACGATTCCCAAAACGATACCGACACACATGACCACAATAGCCACAATCTGATAAAAATTAAGAGCTTTCATACCAAAAAAGTCTTTAGAAAAACCAAATTCTTGAATATCTTTCTTTTCTTTTTCAATTTCTTCAAACAAATTATTTTTCACGAACTTCACTCTTCTTTCGCACCGTTTTCGTTTTAGTACTAGCCTTCACAGACTTACTGCTTGCCTTAGGACGACCTCTTTTGATAGGAAGAGATTCGACCATTTCTGCTTGCAAGTCCAGTTCTCTCTCATCTAAGTACTCTTGATATAAATATAAATAGCGAACAAAACCAATAAAGAAAATAGTCTGCAAAAGCAATAACACAAAAGTATCAAATGGCGGTTTATCGACAAAAGATAAAACCATACCCAAAATATATAGAGCACTAATGCCATAGAAATAATAATCGTTAGTCACTTTATCAAAAGGAATTTTCGAAAAACCAAGTTTAAAATACAAATTCGTATCTTTCCCCATAACCTTCACAAAGTAAAAGAACACACATGTATTTTGCAAAAAAGAAAAAATCGTCTCTAATTTAAAAAATTGAATCATCGAAAAAACACTACCAAGTGATAAAATCGCAAACATACCACCCAAAATAACATTCATAATGACAAAGTAACGTTTCCCCACTTTCGTCTTCAACAAAATAAAGTATGCAAGCAAAATAACATAGACACTACTATAATTAATCAAAGAACGAATCATATACCAAAGACCCAAATGATTTCTGATTGCATAAGTCTGAGACAAAATCAAAATAAGCCCCAAAATAAAAAGCATAACTGTCGTTAAAATATTGGGATCATCATACCAATCTTTTTCTCTTTCCATACTACACCTCCATAGACTCTATTATGTTAGTAGTATAGCACACAAAAAAGGAAAAGTAAATTATTAAGAATCCCATCTAACTCACATATTTTAGCAAAGAATATAAAAATTTTGAAAATAACGTTTGCTGGATTTCATTATTTTGTAAAATATAAATTGTTATTAACTATTTCTATTTTTACACCAAAATTTCAAAAAAAGATTGACATTTTTAATATATAATTTATTCTTTAGCACAACTAAAACAACAAAACATAAAAGTTGATTCCAAAGAAATCAAAAGTATGATACAATAACCCTAGAAAATGAACGAAGGAAGGGATAGTATGAAATTACCCACAGTAGCCTTAGTTGGACGACCAAACGTTGGAAAAAGCACCATCTTCAATAAAATAATAGGAAAAAAAATAGCGATCATTGAAGATACTCCAGGAGTAACAAGAGATAGACTCTACGGCAAAGCAACGTACAATGGCAAACAATTTAACATCATCGATACGGGAGGAATCGATGTTGGCAAAGAAGCATTTAACGATGAAATAAAAATTCAAGCAAGTATTGCCATCGATGAAGCCGATGTCATCGTCTTTATCGTCGATGGAAAAGAAAGTGTAACCCAAAACGACTTAGCCGTCCGTGATATTCTAAGAAAAAGCAACAAAAAAGTAATTGTTGCCATCAATAAAATCGATAATAAAACATCACAAAACAACCTCTACGATTTCTACGAGTTAGGCTTCGATACTTATATCCCTTTTAGTGGAATTCACAACATTGGCTATGTCGAACTAATGAATGAAATCACCAAAGATTTCAAAGAAATAGAAGAAGAAAAAGATCATAGATTAAAATTCTCTGTCATAGGTAGACCCAATGTCGGTAAAAGCAGCTTGATCAATGCCCTTCTAAATGAAGACCGCTCAATCGTAAGCAATGTAGCAGGAACAACCCGTGATTCGATCGACACCACATTCACCTACAACAAAGAAGAATTCGTAGTCATCGATACAGCTGGTATGAGAAAAAAAGGAAAAATTTACGAAGCAATTGAAAAGTACAGTCTCTTAAGATCTCTAAAATCAATAGAACGAAGCGATATCTGTCTTTTAGTCATCAGTGCAGAAGAAGGCATCATGGAACACGATAAACATATAGCAGGATACGCCCTCGACCAAGGGAAAGGATTGATTATCGTAGTCAACAAATGGGATACCATAAAAGACATGACCACCAAAGAATACGAAAAAATAGTAAGAAGCGAATTTCAATTTGCTACCTTTGCTCCCATTGTCTTCTTATCCGCTTTAACCAAAAAAAGACTCCATACCCTAATGCCAGAAATCATCAAAGTCAAAGAAAACATCAATAGAGAGATTAAAACGAGCATCCTAAACGAAGTTATCATAGATGCGTATCAATTGAATCTCCCTCCTACTTACAAAGGCAATCGCCTAAAAATCTACTTTGCCAATCAATCGGGTACCAAACCACCAAAATTTACATTTCATGTAAACAACAAAGGATTAGTCCACTTTTCCTACGAACGATATTTAGAAAACAAACTAAGAGAAAACTTTGATTTCGAAGGAACACCCATCGTATTACAATTTAAAAATAGAGGTGAAGAATAATGTTTTTTAAACCAAAACAAGATCCAGAAGCATTACTAGAAGGATTAGATCAAGCTCAAAAATTGTTAGATGAACGCTACGAAAAAAAGCAAATTACCCTAGAAACATACAAAAAACAAGCATTGGAATTTGGAAAAAAACGAGAAAAGTACCAAAAAATGAAAGACAAACAAAACAAGTAACCACAATAAGTCCTCCACATATACTAAGGTAGGAGGAAAAATTATGTTTCAAGATGCTTTCTTTAAACGAGTAGAAAACAAGACAAACGTCAATAAAGACACCATTTTATCACTTGCTTCGAAACTACAAAGTTCGAATATGAAAGATGAAAAAGTACTAAGAGATTTAGTAAAAGAAATTAGTACGATAACCGGAAAAGAGGTCACAGAAGAAAAAACAGATAAAATTGTAAATGCCATCATGAAAGACAACGTACCTCAAGACATCGATAAAATGTTTTAAAATTCTCGGCTCCCGAGAATTTTTTTATGCAAGAAACCACGATTTTTCATCATAACAAGAAATAGCATCACATAAAGTTAAATGAAATCAAAAGAAAAGGTGAAGAATATGGAAAAATATGATATTATCAAAAACATCGCAGAACGAACAGGAGGAGATATCTACTTAGGCGTCGTCGGTGCTGTTCGCACTGGAAAAAGTACCTTCATAAAAAAAGTGATCGAAACATTAGTCGTTCCAAACATCGAAGATGAATACGAACGAAAAAGAGCCCTCGATGAAATTCCTCAAAGTGCCGCAGGAAAAACGATTATGACAACGGAACCAAAATTTGTACCTAACCAAGCAGCCAAAATCAATATCGACGACTTCTCATGTAACATTAGATTGATCGATTGTGTCGGTTACATGATTGATAATGCCAAAGGAGCAGAAGACGAAAATGGTCCCCGTATGGTCAAAACACCATGGTATGATGATGAAATACCATTCGTCGAAGCTGCCGAACTAGGAACCGAAAAAGTCATCAAAGATCATTCAACGATCGGTATTGTCGTAACGACAGATGGATCAATCGGGGAATTTAATAGAAAAGACTACATCGATTCAGAACAACGAGTCATCGAAGAATTAAAAGAAATAGGAAAACCATTTATCGTCTTGTTAAACTCAACGCATCCTACCTTACCAGAAACAGAACGCTTAGCAGAATCACTAAAAGAAGAACACAACATCCCAGTCATCCCGATCAGCATTGAAGCCATGAACGAAAAAGATATGTATAATATCTTAAGAGAAGCTCTCTACGAATTCCCTGTACTAGAAGTAAAAGTGAACATGCCAGAATGGATTGCCATTCTAAACCCAACCCATAAAGTAAAAAAAGTCTATATCGATGCCATTAAAGAAAGTGTAACGGAAGTAGATAAATTGAGAGATATCGAAAATATTACCAAACATTTCTTAAATAACGAATGCATTGAAAAAGCTTATTTATCGGAAGTAAATCCTGCAACAGGAGAAGTCATCGTAACCTTAACAGCACCAGCAGATCTATATAACCAAGTCTTAACAGACATCATTAAAATCGATGTCAAAAACAAAGCAGAATTACTATCCCTATTCCAAGAATATAACGAAGCAAAACGAGAGTACGATCAAGTAAAATATGCCTTAAAAATGGTCAAACAAACAGGATATGGTGTTGCAACGCCTACCCTATCAGATATGAAATTAGATACACCAGAAATCACGAAACAAGGCACAAGATATGGAGTAAAACTAAAAGCTGTAGCACCTAGCATCCACATGATTCGAGTCGACGTCCAAAGTACTTTCGAACCGATCATTGGAAGCGAATTACAAAGTAAAGAACTAATCAATTATTTAATGAAAGATTATGAAACAGAACCAGACAACATTTGGAAAAGCGAAATTTTTGGTCGCAGTCTAGATGTCATTGTCCAAGAAGGAATTCAATCGAAAATCAACATGATGCCAGACAACATAAGATATAAATTACAACAAACCCTAACTAAAGTAGTGAACAAAGGATCAAACAACATGATAGCCATCGTTCTATAAGATAGAGAAATCTATCTTTTTTTATGGATAATGTTCCCCTCTTTCAAAATAGAATCAACTCGCTCCCCATAAACGACATTTCCCATCTCAAGTAAAGAAGGAGAAAAAGAAATGGAATTCAAATCGACATAGTATTTCCCTTGATAAAACCAAACCACATCACATTCTGGAAGAAGAAAAAAATCATCGACACCAAAATAAAAAGGTTTAGTAAGATAAATCGTAATCTTTAAATCTATCGATGAAAAATCGAAATCAAAGTCATCTTTTTCCAGCTCAATAAAAGTACCAACAAGTGGATGAACATAGACAGTCATCTGATAAAAACCATGAATTTTAATATGGTAGATATCATCCAAATAAGAAATCAACTTTTTTACATTTCTAGAAATACTATCCCGATCATCCCAATCGATATCTCTAAAATAACAAGCATTGACAAACAATACCAAAGAATCATGGGAAAGAGAATCAAGCCTCATCCATATCACCTAATGTATGATATGAAAAAAAACAAAAAAGGAACCACTCACGATTCCTATTACTCGTTATTTAATAACCAATCCACTACATTAACTTTTGTTATTCCATCATAATCAGTTTCCATGTCCATATCGAAAGTAATTAAATATTTAGGATAATGATCTCCTGTTTTTTGTAGAGATCTTAATTCTCTTTCTAACACCTCATTATCTCTAACTGTTAATGCCACTTGATAATACTTATAACCATCTCGATTTTCTGCAACAAAATCTATTTCTAAATCATCAACTTTACCCACATATACTTTATATCCTCTTCTTAGAAGTTCTAAATATACGATATTTTCTAATACATGCCCCATATCACTATCTGCTCTTTTACCTAGTAAATAACTTCTTAATCCAGGATCAACGACATAGTATTTATAATCTCTTGCCAATAAGTTTTTACCTTTAACATCAAATCGTTCTGCTTTGTATATTAAGAAGCTTTCTACAAAAGCAGAGATATAGTTTTCCACAGTATGATTACTAGTAGACATACCCTTACTAGTCAATGTATCACTGATTTTTTTAGTAGATACAGGACTTCCTATACTATCAAATATAAATTTTAATACACTTTCTAATAACATTTTATCAGATATATTGTTTCTTGTTATAATATCTTTATATACGATAGTACTAAATATTCCTTCTAAATATATATCTAAATCATTTGGATTATCTTGAAGAATAGATAGATTCCCTGGCATACCTCCATATCGCATATAATCTAAAAAAAACTCATATTTACTTTTGCTTTGATTATTGTGAAACGCACGAAAATACTCTTTAAAGGATAAAGGTAACATTTTTATCTCTATATATCTTCCTGACAATAGTGTTGCTAATTCTCCAGATAACAAATAAGCATTTGAACCTGTTATATATACATCAACATTTTTTTTGATGTATAAACTATCCACTGCTTTTTGAAACATAGGAACATTTTGAACTTCATCTAAGAAGATATAATATTGTTTTTTAGAATCAAGTTGTTTATTTACATAATCGTATAATTCCTTATAACTTTCAAAATGATAATCAACATCTTCAAGATTTATCTTTATTATTTGGTCTTCGCCTATTCCGTTTTCTTTTAAATAATGAATAAATAATTCGAATAATGTAGATTTACCACATCTCCTTATTCCTGTAACAACCTTGATTAAATCCTTATCTTTGAATCTTTTTAATATGTCGAGATATTCTTTTCTCTCTACCACAGTTTTCACCTCAAATACAAGTATATAGGAATGATAAAGCAAAGTCAAGTTTTGGAAGATTTTTTCCAAAACTAACACAATTCGACAAGTTTTGGAAATAGCACTTTATAGCTCACATTTCTTAATCAAAAGCATAATAAAAGAGTGATTTTACCACTCTCTATAAATCAATTCATATGTCAAACGTATTTATATCGTCTCTACAATCAAATCTTCTATTTTTTGTAAGATTTCGTCTCTTCCCAATTTCGTCATACTAGAGAAAAGAACTAAATCATCTCCCATAACCAAATCGAGCATTTCTTTAGCAACTTTCAAGGTCCTATCTCTTTTACTACTAGATACTTTATCTGCTTTCGTTAAAACAACAGTAACAGGAATATTATAATACTTTAGATAATGATACATCAAAAGATCATCTTCCATCGGTTTATGACGAAAATCGATAAGTAAAAATACTCGTTTTAATTCTTGTCTTTTGGCAAGATACTCTTCGATCATAAGCCCAAATTTTTGCTGTTGCTTTTGATCGACTGCCGCATATCCATATCCTGGTACATCCACTAAATAAAAGTCATCATTGACAAGATAAAAATTAAGCGTCTGCGTTTTCCCTGGTCGTGAAGAAATGCGAGCGAGATTCTTTCGACCAACGAGCGTATTAATAAAACTACTCTTTCCTACATTACTACGTCCTACCAAAAGAAATTCCGGTAAATCTTCATCAGGATACTGACTTCTTCTAACAGCTGTAATCGGTTGAGCCACACGAACTACTTTCATCTTTTCACCTTCTTCTATAAATTGTTTTTAATATACTTTTTACAAACTTCATCGAGATCATCAATCAGTAACATCGCTTCTTCAAAAGTACTAACTCTAGCACCTGATGCAAATTTATGTCCACCACCACTATACTTTTCAGCAATAAAGTTGATCTCTGGACCTCTAGAACGAATCGCAAGTCTAATAATATTATTCTTAACATCTTCCGTAATTGTCACCCAAACCAAAACTTCTTCGATGTAATTAAAATGATTAATCATATTGCCAGGTGACGCTGAATCAACTTGAAATTGATTAATAATATCATTCGTAATTTTAATGTACGCAACACCATTTTCAGTAAGAATCATATTCTCACCAATATATCCTTGAAGCCGAACTTCACTAAACGGTCTCATATAGAGATTTTGATAAGCTGAAGGAAGTGAAATCGGATAAATAGAAAGCATCTTAGATAGAATTTCAAATGTTTTATTTGTTGTCCCAAACAAGAAACGATTCGTATCCGAAACCATCCCCATATATAAATTGCGAACAATTTCTTCGTTCAACTTAAATTTCGTATTAAGAAATAACTCCATAATAATTTGACAAACACTTCCAGAAGTATCATCGATATATTCTAAATCGCAAAACGTTTCAACATAAGGATGGTGATCAATCTTGATCGAATAATCGAACATATCAAAATGAACCGAATCTACACGTTTTTTATCTGGTGTATCCAAAACGATAAGTAAAGCATCAGAAAGATCTTCTTCTACTTTATCGAGTTTACCCATATACCGAAATTTAGCACTTCCATTTCCTACCGCATAGACTTTCTTAGAAGGGAAAGTAAGCGAAATAGCATCGCGTAAGGCAATTTGACTAGCCATCGCATCAGGATCTACCCCAATGTGTCTACTAATCACAATCGTATCGTATTTTTTAATCGCTTTATATATTTTTTTAAACATACACGTTATCCTAACTATTTTTAATAAGATCCAAAGTATCTCTTGCAATCATCAATTCTTCATCTGTTGCTAGAACATAACAATCGACCAAAGAATCCTCTGTACTGATCTTTGTCAATTCAGAACCCACTTTGACCGTAGCATCTAACTTAATGCCAAGACAAGCAAGTTTTTCCATAACTCGCATTCGAATAGGAACACTATTTTCTCCAATTCCCGCTGTAAAGCAAATCACATCAGCGCCACCTAACAACACGTAGTACTGAGCAATGTAAGAAACGACAGTCTTCACATATTTTTCTAGAGCAATTTCACACTTTTCATCGCCTTCTTGTGCACCAAGAATAATATCTCTTGCATCACTACTGCGACAAGAAAGTCCTAAGAAACCGGATTTCTTATTTAAGTCATCGATGACTTCACTTGCATTCTTTCCTTCTTTTTCCATCACATAAGGAATAATAGAAGGATCGATATCACCAGAACGTGTTCCCATCATAATTCCAGCCAAAGGGGTAAATCCCATCGAAGTATCCACACACTTTCCATCCTTAATTGCCGTAATACTACCGCCATTACCCAAGTGACAACTGATAATTTTTAAATCGTTTTTCCCTAGCTTATCTTGAAGCGTAAGTGAAACATATCGGTGACTCGTTCCATGTGCTCCATACTTTCTCACTTTATAATCTTGATACCAGGAATAAGGAACTGGATAAAGATAAGAAACAGGATCCATCGTCTGATGAAAAGCCGTATCGAACACAACGACCATCGGAACAGAAGGAAGAACCTCCTTAAATGCTTTAATTCCTTGCACATGGGCAGGATTATGTAGAGGTGCAAAATCCTTTAAAAGAAGTAAATCTTCAATAACTTTATCCGTAACCAAAACAGACTTCTGATAAAGATCCCCCCCATGAACGACACGATGTCCTACTCCTTCAATTTCAGAAAGAGAAGAAATCACGGAAAGATCGATTAATTTATCCAAAAGAATCTTTACGGCCTCTTCATGGTTTTCAAGTGGAATTTCTTGTTCAACTTTTTGTCCTTGATATTTAATCACATAATTACTACCAGCAATACCAATTCGTTCAAACAAACCACTAGCTAAAACCTCTTCCGTATCCATCTCTAAAAGACGAAATTTTAAAGAACTACTTCCTGCATTAATAGACATTATTTTCATTATTATTACCTCTTTCTATTACTATTATTATACTATGTATCAAAAGAAAAGCAAAGAAAAAGATTGCTAGCAAACGCTTTCTACTTTCCAAAAAAACGTGCAATCTCTTCTTCTGCTTTTTCAACGGAATCAGATCCATGAATCAAATTAGCAGACAAATCATTCGCATTAGAATAATCTCCTCGGATCGTTCCTGCCAAAGCATCCCACCATTTTGTAGGTCCCATCAAATTGCGCATTCCGAGAACGACTCCCTCACCCTCGACGATCATTCCAACGACAGGACCAGACATCATAAAAGCTTCTAATTCCGGATAAAAAGGTTTATCAATAAGATGACGATAATGCTCTTTTAACACATCAGCAGTCAAATGCATCATCTTCATGTCACTAATATTGTACCCTTTTCTCTCAATTCTAGAAATAATCTCTCCCATCAACTCTCTTTTATGAGCATCGGGCTTCAACATAATATAAGTTCTTTCCATAACGTATCTCCTTTAATCCATTATACTAAAACGAACACCATTTGACAAAAGAATTCTAAAAAATACCAACAACTTTTGAATCGACAAAATCGATTTGTTCATAATTAGGTGACTTAGGTAACCCTGGCATCATAAGTACATTACCTAAAAGAACCGTAACAAAACCCGCACCATGATTAATAAAAATATCACTGACATGAATCGTCGTAGAAAGAGGATACCCCAAACGCTTTGCATCATCAGAAATAGAATACTGTGTTTTAGAAACACAAAGAGGTAAATTCATAAGTCCAAGTTCCTCTAACTGTTTTAATTTTTCTTTAGCTAAATCCGTGTATTCTATCTTTTCAGCATGATATACTTTTTTAGCAAGAACACGAAGTTTTTCTGTAATTGGCATATTGATATCGAAAAGAGGAGTAAAATGATGTTCTTTTTGAATTTCATAGCATACGGTTTCAGCAAGACGAATTGCGCCATTTCCCCCATCGACATAAGCCGTACTTTCTTCACATGGAACATCTTGTTTTTCCACATAGGATTTAACACAGGCAACATCTTCGAAAGAATCATCAGAAAAACGATTGATACAAACGACAAGTGGTATATGGTATTCCTTTAAATGATCGATATGAGCTTGTAAATTAGAAAGACCTTTTTCTAAATCACCCTCCCCGTGATGTTTTAAAGCTCGAACAGTGGCCACCAAAACGACAAGATCAGGCGAAAAAGAAGCAATAGGACATACCATATCTAAAAACTTCTCTGCCCCAAGATCAGACCCAAAACCAGCTTCGGTAATTACATAATCGGATAAAGACAAAGCAAGTGATGTTGCCTGAACACTACTACACCCGTGAGCAATATTAGCAAATGGTCCACCGTGGATGAGACAAGGTGTTCCCTCTAACGTTTGCACCAAATTAGGAACAAACGCATCTTTTAACAATACCGTTAATGCTCCCTCTATTCTTAAATCTGAAACAAAAACAGGTTGCTTCAAAGAATTGTATCCCACAATAATTTTAGAAAGACGCATCTTTAAATCAGATAGAGAAGTAGCAAGACAAAAAAGTGCCATCACTTCACTAGCGGCCGTAATTCGAAACGAATCTCCATATTCTTCCTTATTACAAACAACCTTCACATGTCTTAAACTTCGATCATTCACATCCAAACAACGATGAAATGTAACAGTCTTAATATCCAAAAGATTTCCCTGTTCAATATGATTATAAATAGCAGCACTGATCAAATTGTTCGCCGCAGTAATCGCATGAAAATCCCCAGTAAAATGAAGATTGATATCGACCATTGGAACAACTTGACTGTATCCTCCACCTGTCGCTCCTCCCTTTAACCCAAATACAGGTCCAAGCGATGGTTGCCTAAGAGATAGACAAACACTCTGAGAAAGTTTCGAAAACGCATCAGCAAGCCCAATACTAACTGTCGTTTTCCCTTCTCCATAAGGTGTAGGATTAATCGCGGTAACCAAAATAAGCTTACCATTTTTCCCTCTACCTAAACTTTGAACCTTAGCCTTATCCTTCCCATAAAAACAGAGTTCATCTTCACGTAATCCTAACCTTTGGGAAATTTCTCTAATATCTCTTACGGAAACACTACTAGCAATCTCTAAATCTGTCATAGTATCCCTTCTTTCACCTCTATTATATACTAGCCACCAAAGAAAAACCACAATTAAATAAAATATATCATTAATTTATATAAAACTAAAAAAGAACAATCTCTTGTATCTTAGAAATCAAGAGATCACACACATCTTTATCGCAAATTAAAGTAATAGAAAATGTTTTATGACCGATTCTATTAACACTAGCGCCACAATGATAAACAACATGACTATCTAGTACAAAGTATCGATCATGAAAAGAATGATCATATACAACTTTTAAATTATGATACTGTTGATTATATTTTAGAATATCCTGACTCGTTAATAAACAATCTTTTCTCGTTATAATTGTTACATTGACATTTAATCTTTTTATAATATTTAATAAAGTATAATCGGCATAAGCATCAATGATTGTAATTTGTTTTTTTGCTTCAGCAAATATTTCTTGTATTTTAGAATAGGCATCAAAAATTTGACCATCAAAATATATCTCATTTACTTTTCTTTTTTCATCTAATTTTTGAAACGTTTCTTTTAAAAAATGAATACTATTATCGTGTTCTAATATTTTTGTTTCAATATTAGATAATCGATATTCATTATTTCCAATATAACGTTTCATAGTAACAAAAGCACGCATAATGTCTACACTTACTGAAGATGCTACGCTTGTTTTAAGAACACTTGAAAGCATAGCAACACCTTGTTCTGTAAAAACATATGGCAATTTTCTGACACCACCATGATTATTAAATCTTGAAGTTCCAAATTGGAACTTCAAGTTATCATACTCTTCTTTAGTCAATTGAAAATAAAAATCTTTAGGAAATCGTTCAATGTTTCTATTAACTGCTTTATTAACATCTTTTGTTCCATTTGTACATTCATAAAGTTTTGCCAAATCACGATCAAGCATCACTTGCTTTCCTCTTATCTCATATATCATATCTTCTATTTTTTCATTCTCTTTTATTATTAAACCATTCATTGTATCACCATCTTTCTTCACAACAATGTATTAAAATTTCAAAATATCTATATAATATTAACTAATCTTTCACTTAATACATTTAACATATTCATAAAAATGCTTTTATATTTTTCGACAAAACTTCTAAACTAAAAAAGAACAATCTCTTGTATCTTAGAAACCAACAGATCACACACATCTTTATCGCAAATTAAAGTAATAGAAAATGTCTTATATCCGATTCTATTAATACTCGCTCCACAATGATAAACAACATGATTGTCTAGTACAAAGTATCGATCATGAAAAGAATGATCATATACAACTTTCAAATTATGATACTGCTTATTGTATTTTAAAATATCCTGACTCGTTAATAAACAATCTTTTCTCGTTATAATTATTATTTTTACATTTAATCTTTTTATAATATCCAATAAAGTATAATCGGCATAAGCATCAATAATTGTAATTTGTTTTTTTGCTTCAGCAAATATTTCTTGTATTTTAGAATAGGCATCAAAAATTTGACCATCAAAATATATCTCACTCACTTTTCTTTTTTCATCAAACCTCTTAAAAGATTCTTGCAACAACTTAATATCTTCTGTATTTTTCATCACTTGATTATTTATGAATTTTTGTTCTAACAAGTTTGAAGATATATATTTTCGCATTGTTACAAAAGCATCCATTATAGCTATGCTTACTTCTGTTGCAATTTTCGACTTTATTATAGTAGCAAGCATTGCAACACCTTGCTCAGTAAACACTCTTGGATTTTTGTATTTACCTCCACGTGTTTCAATTTTTTGGTCAAAAATTTTGACCAAAAAATTCTGACTTTCCAAATCGGATAATCTCCAAGAAAATCTTTCAGGAAACTTATCAATATTATTTCTTACAGCCTGATTTATTTCTTTCGTACCATTCTTGCATCCATAAAGTTTTGCCAAATCACTATCGAGCATCACTTGCTTTCCTCTTATTTCATATATCATATCTTCTATTTTTTCATTCTCTTTTATTGTTAAACCATTCATTAAATCACCATCTTTCTCCCACCAATAAAAGATCTTGTTCATTTCACAAATCAACATTATAATACGAACATATATTTGTCAATTTGTTTTTGCACTTTTGATAATTTTTTTAAACATCAAAAAAAGATAGGAAAATCCTATCTTTTAAGTTATAAAGAACTAATTACTTAGTTTGGTTGTTATAACTTCCACTGATTTGGTTTAATCCGTTTTGAACTAAACGTTTTGTAATTTCACCACCAACACTACCGTTAGCACGTGAAGTAGCATCAGGTCCTAAATTAACACCGAATTCGTTAGCGATTTCATATTTCATACGATCGATAGCTTGTTTAGCACCAGGTACTCTCATTTTAGAGTTTGAATTGTTATTCATTTGTTTCACCTCCTATACACTAATAGAATGTGAAAAAATGAATTTTTCATACACAAAACAGTGTGGTAATTTTTACCGTTTTATAAATAAGATTGATAAGTCGAATCGTCTTTTTCATCAATCGTTAAAACCTCAATTTTTGAAATTGTTTTTTGAATCAAATTCAAATAGTCAAAACGATTCTCATTTAAAACACAACAATCAAGTGTTGGATTAATCACAGGATGTTTGGGAACAAAAACAGTACAACAGTCTTCATAAGGCAAAATGCTAATATCGTAAGTATCAATTCGTTTTGCAATATCGATAATTTCAAGTTTATCAAGACAACAAACGGGTCGAAGAACAGGATAATTCGTCACCTGATTAATCACATTCATACTAGTTAATGTTTGACTAGCAACTTGTCCGATACTTTCACCATTGATAATAGCAAGTGCTTTATTCTTTTTACAAAGCTCCTCCATAATACGATACATCATCCTACGCATAATGGTAATCATATAATCAGGATCACAATTTTGATAAATTGCTTCTTGAATCTCGGTAAAAGGAACAAGGTGCAGTTTCACACGATTCGTATATTTCGAAAGCTTCCGACAAAGAGAAATAACCTTATTACGCGCTTCAATCGACGTATGAGGAATTGCCTCAAAATAGACAGCTTCCACTCTAATACCACGCTTTAAAGCAAGATAAAACGCAACAGGAGAATCGATTCCACCACTAAGCATAAGCATCCCTTTAGATTGAGTACCTACAGGATAACCACCAATTCCATAATGACAATTCGTATAAATGTAAGTATAAAATGGCCGAATTTCCACATGAAGCAAAACATCAGGATGATGAACATCGACAGAACAATCAAAATGGTTTAAAACGACGCCACCTAACAAACGATTCATCTCCATACTAGGAATAGAAAAAGTCTTATCGCTACGCTTCGTCTCTACTTTAAATGTCTTAAAATTCTCCCGTTTCATAATATCGACAACGGTTTCTTGAATTTCTTCAAGATCTGTTTTAATCTTATAAGCAACATGGTAAGTATGAATTCCAAAAACGTGATTGATCACATCCAAAACAGAATCGAGTTCCCTTTCATCAAAAGTAAGATACATCCTAGAAATATCTTTCGTAATGGAAACGTGATAAGAAGCTAATTTCTGTTTCATATTATCGTAAAGTGTTTTAACAAAAAAATTACGATTTCCCTTTTTCGTTGTCAACTCTCCATATTTAATCAAAATGACTCTTTCCATTAGGATTCCCTCTTTTCCAAATTTAATTCATGATAATGTTCTTCTAACTTTTTTAAAAAAAATAAAACTTCTTCCCTTGTCGTTAAATGAGACAAACTGATACGAATCGAATGTCCACTAATCGATGGAGCTTTTCCCAAAGCAAATAGTGTCGGAGAAACACTAGAATGATTACTACAAGCAGTCTGCGTTGAGACATAAATTTCATCTTGTTCCAAAGCATGAATCAGTGTTTCTGGTTTAATCGAAGAAAGAGAAATATTGACGATATGCGGAATAGAAGCACGATTGCTATTCATAATAACAAAGGGAAGTGAACCAAGTCCTTCTACAAGCAAATCATAGTTTTCTTGTACTGTTTTTAAACGAATCGACAAGTTTTCCACAGCAAGACGAAGCGCTTTTGCCAAACTGACCATCAGTGCCAAAGATGGTGTTCCACTACGATAAATCGTCTGACTTTTTCCCCCGTGGATTAAAGGTGTAAGTTGAATAGGACTCTTTTTAATAAGACAAGCAATTCCCTTTAATCCATAAAACTTATGAGCACTAAAACTAAAGAGATCAACATGATCTAAAGAAACAGGAATTTTACCCACAGCTTGTGTCCCATCGACGTGAAAAATCGTTCTAGGATACTCTTCTAGAATTTTACCAATCTCGGAAATAGGTTGCAAAATTCCAACCTCACTATTCACGTAACCAATACTAACCAAAACCGTATCTTTTTCCAAAAGTTTCTTCAAAGAATCAAGATCGACCGTTCCATCTTCCAATAGAGAAACATAGGAAACTTCGTACCCTAATTCAGAAGAAGCATACAAAATCGTTTCCAAAACACTAGCATGTTCTAAAGGTGTCGTAATAATCTGTTTTCCTCTATTCTTATAGTAAGATAAAACACCCAAAATAGAAAGATTATTCGATTCACTACTAGAAGAAGTAAAGATAACCTCTTCTTTTTTCACATTTAAAAGATCGGCAACCTGCTCTGTTGCCATATCCATCATCTTTTTGCTTTCTACACCTAGTGCATGAATCGAATTCGCATTACCGACAAAATCTAAAGACACACGATTAAACGTATCCAAAACCTCTCTATCGACTGGCGTTGTCGCACTATAATCCAAATAAACCATCATATCACCTCAAACCAGGTATAGTATAACATGAATAAATGAAAAAAGAAACGAAAGAGCGTTTCTTTTAGAATATTAAAAAGCAGAAATTGTTTTTACAAGTACCCGACTGCGATAAAACGTCTTCTTATCGATGTGATACGTCGAAGGAATTGCTTGAACCGAATCATACTCAGTATGATTTCTCTCATTAAAAAGTCTCACAAAGAGTGCATCACTATAATACTGTGAAAAAGCCAAATGATCCCCTTCCATGTAATTGTACCGAATCTCGATATCCACTTTTTCACGAGAAGATTCCTTCATAGGATCAAGTTGCCAACTACTCGCTTTATAAATATAATAATAGCGATCACTACTACGTTGCTTATAGATAACATAATCTCCACACTGTAATGTAAAAAGATGATTGTTTGTTAAATCGTCAAGTAAAACCATTGTTTCATAACGATTACACTGTTCCCGATTCAAAAAAGGATTTTCAAGATCGTCGAGAACTTGATGTTGAAACAATTCATGTAAATAGACAATATTGTCGACTGCCGGATTCGTAAGTTCATAAGTACTGGCGTTAAATAGTAACGTCGATACATGATACTTCAACAGATGAAACTTCTCATCTTGACTATGATTGACCGCAATCTTCAAAATGATCGCTGTCAAAATAATCAACACGACCATAATAGACAAAAATTCACTAGCACTGTATCCAAAACGCCCCATTCTCTTCTTTTTATTTTTCATACGCTTCTAATAACCTCTTATATACACCAGGTTCTACTAAATCAACTGCCCCAATCGACATCTCAAGAGCCTTTTGATAGTTCCCTTTAAAAAATAGAATCTGTGCCTGATCGAGTTTCTTATCCACTTCATCCATATAACTACGATATCGATTGCCATAAACCATCATCTTCTCTGCCATTTCAGCCGTTCGAATCATCTCATTCGTCGTATTAAAAAGTTTTAACACCAAATCTCTTGCTGTATCAACACGAGTATTCAAAATACGAATCACAATAGGCTTTTTCGATAATTCTTTGATAATCTCTAAAATTGCATCGTTAGCTTCCGATAATTGGACAAAATAATTATCGGTAATAATAGGAAGTTTATAAGAACGAATACGCATCTTACATTGTTTTAATAGTTCTTGAATTTCTTCTAATTGTTCCCTAGCCCGAACTTCATCATCGTACATACTACCTAAAGATCTTAACGATTGATCGAGTTCTTCTTCTAATTCTTTAAGCCTAGTAGATAATTCCTCAATCGCCTGATGAGACTTCGAATAAGGCATTTCCTTCTCCTTAACTTGTTTGGTAAGAGACTTATAATCGAGATTAATTTTAAGAAGGGATCCATTGACTGTATCGATCACCTTTACATCTTCATCAGTCAGATCGTACATATTTTTAATATCATCCAATTGTTTATAAATATCTTCGACAATTTTATTAATCTTCTTGATTTTCTTCTCAAAATCACCTCGAATTTCTTCGTACACTTTACGAGCAAGACGCTCTTTTTCAAAATCGTGAAACAAAGAATCTAAATAATCGAGCATCGTCTTAAGTTCGAACATCGCTTCTTCCAAATTGAGAACTTTCACCCGGTCCATAATATCATTGACATGTTTACGAGACTCTTCTAAATTGTAATCGATTTTCAAATAATCGAGAGGATAACCATCCTTCACCATTTCTTGATATACTTCCTGAATTTGTTCCATACGCTTAGGAATTAATTGTAACGACATCAACACCAAATTAGGAACCTCATCAACAACAATCGTAATGTGATCGATCATTGCATCCAGTGCCTTCACAATATGCACGACTTCACTATATTCATTTTGATCCATAGCAACTTCAAAATCCATAAACCGTTTCTCAATATTTTCAAACTGCAATTCAATCGTTTCCGTCACAGGATCGTATTCTGCTTTCTTCTCTTGAAAAGTACTCATCAATTCTCGATATTTTGCTTTTAACTTCGTAATGATACTACGGTACTTTTCATCACTACGAGTAACTTCACGAATTTCTTCTAACAAATGATCTGCAGCAGAACGAGCTTTGTAAAGTTCCATTTCTGCTTTAGCTATTTTATAACGACTATTTTTATAATCTTTCTTCTCAAGATACACATCCAAATCGATAATCATATCGTTGACCTTCATCAAACGATCTTCTTTAATCCACTCAAATCGCTCTTGCCAAGCCCGATACTTTTCTTCCATTTTATCGTTCTTAATAATGGCTTCTACTTTCGATAATTCACTCATAACAGGGGTACTAGCGACAAGATTCTTCTCGGTCTCCAAAGATTCGACTTCCCTCTTCATTCTTTTTAGTCGAGCACCCTGAATCAAATTGAGCGTAACTGCGATCAGTGCCACGGCTAAAATAAAAAACGTAATCACAAGTAACGTAACACCTTGCATACATACACCTTCCTTTGATTCTTTACTAACATAATAATATCATATTTTAAACATTTTTTTACTATTTTTTTTAAATTTCAATAAAAAGAAGGAAAATAACGCATGTTTTCCTTGACGTAACATACATTTTTTTATATAATTGTTCTTGCATATTGACTTGATGCAGCAGATTTTGAAACGATTAATGTGTTTTGAAAATGTAAGTAACGTAAGTCATAGAGTGACAAGCTGCTAAACGCGAAAACATGAGACAACAACTCCCTAATCGTTGGCAAAATCACTACTTAAGTAATATGAAAGAAGAAAGGATGTGTAAAAATGGCTAGATATACTGGTCCAAGTTACAAACAAGCACGTCGTGTTGGTTTCTCTATCAGCGAAACAGGAAAAGAACTTGCCAAAAGACCTTATGGTCCTGGACAACACGGAAATGCTCGCAAGGGCAAATTATCAAACTACGGAGTACAATTAAAAGAAAAACAAAAAGTACGTTTTATGTACGGATTAACTGAAAGACAATTCCGTAAGACTTTCGATGAAGCAGCAAAACTAAAAGGAATTCATGGTGAAGATTTCTTAAAATTACTAGAATCAAGATTAGATAACTTAGTATACCGTTTAGGATTTGCTTCAACTCGTCGTGGAGCAAGACAACTGGTAAACCATGGACACATTACTGTCAATGGTAAAAAGGTAGATATTCCTTCTTATCGTGTAAAAGTAGGATCAACCATTGCCTTAAAAGAAAACTCAAAAGATCATAAAGCAGTAAAAGATTCACTTGAAAAAGTAACGAGCCGTGTCGAATTCGTAACTTTCGATGAAAACAAATTAGAAGGAAAGTTCGTTCGTTTACCAGAACGAAATGAATTAAATGCCGACATCAATGAATCATTAATCGTTGAATTCTATAATAAGTAAAAAAAGATCTAGTTTTAAAAACTAGGTCCTTTTTATTTGTCGATCATGATAGTTAAAATGATGTACAATGTTTAAAATTTTATCCACAAGTTTTGTAAAAAAAAGAAGGTCTACCAAACCTTCACTAATTT
This sequence comes from uncultured Muribaculaceae bacterium, assembly GCA_964546995.1. GTDB lineage: Bacteria > Bacillota_I > Bacilli_A > RF39 > UBA660 > CAZJKO01. The sequence continues at coordinate 61,145 of CAZJKO010000002.1, forward strand.
ATCATCTCGAAAAAGATATCTTCTAGAGTAAAAATCTTTTCCATTACCTTTTAAAATCTTTAAATCTTTATCACAGGAATTACTATACCCAAACACCAAGTAATCTTGGTTGTCTTTAACAAGACCCATCATATAATCGTCCATACTGCCTCCAAACTCCTGCTTAGAAAGAAGATTACCTTCCATATCGTAAGTAAAAAACAAACCATGATAACGGAAAACATTCAACTGATCCGTTGACGCTTTCTTATCAAGAACAGCAGAGTGTCCTACCATGACAAGATGGTCGCGATCGATGATAAGATCGTTAAATCGCTCCATACCATCCCCTTGATAAGTCACAGCAAAACGAATATTACCATCAAAATCATAACCCAACAAAATCGCATCGGTATCAAAATCATTTTCATCATCGCTTACTTTTGTCGATCCAACAACATAGAGCATCTCTCCATTAGAAACAATAGAACTAAATCCAATCTGATCCGTATAATTGTAATTTTTCACAAATTGCCGTTCCAAATTCAAATCGTATTTCACCAAAAGTCCTGTCTTCATCGCATCTTTTCCCACAACATAAAGAAAGTCATCGACCAAGACAAAAGAAGAAAACATACCTGACTTTTCGCCACCAAAGAAACTTTTTCCAAGTAATTCTCCCGAAGAAGAGTAACGGGCAATAACTCCACCACCAGTATCACGGAAACCGATCTCTGTAGGTGGAAAGATACTTTGTCCAATCACATAATACTGATCATGGATAACAAGGGCTTGTACAAATTTAGAGTCTCCCAACTCTTGAAACTGTTTCTCCCATACGATATTACCATCAAAATCATATTTAACGATGAGAGCATCTCTCGTATCATTCTTTATTTGATCATCGCTAAAAGCACCACTACCAACAGCCAAAATGCCATCGTCAAGAAAAAGTCCAGAATAGAAAGTTGAAGCCTTTGCACGCTCGTACTGAAGCTCCATACTCATAGTTCTATGTTTATCATAACGAACCATTTTTGCTTTCTCAAACCCTCCAGTATAATCGTACTTTTTACTATCGTGAAAATCACTACTACCAAAAGAAAGATAACCATCATCCAAAACGACCATATCGTTAGTGATATCGTAATACACTTGACGATGATCTTTCTCATACTTTTGATAGATCAAAAAGATCACTTCGCAAGATAAGATAAAAATCAAAACAAACGAAAGAAATTTCAAAACACCTTTAAGCGTAACTGGCTTCACCTTATCACTCCCTCTCCAACTAAAAATTAATAATGAAATACAAAATACTTCTTCTTTCCTCGCCTTAAAATGATGTATTTAGAATGAAGAGCTTGATCTTTACAAATAACAAAATCTTCATCCGTGACTTTATTCCCATTGATCGTAATAGAACCATTGCGAATAAATTCTCTCGCTTCGCGCTTGCTACTACAAATATGTTGTTCAGTAAGCAAATCGATAAGTGGAATAGAAGAAGAAAGAGAACAGCTAGGAAGCCCTTTAAACGCTTCTTCTACTTGTGATAAACTAAGATGTTGAATATCGCCTGTAAATAGAGATTTACTAATAGCTACAGCCTCTAAATAAGCATCTTCCCCATGTAAAAATACAATCACATCTTTAGCTAAAGCTTTATGAGCCTCTCTTCCCTCTGGAAAAAGCTTATGCTCTTCTTCCAACGCCTTAATCTCATCGACCGATAAAAAAGTCAAATACTTCAAATAATCGATAACCTTCTCATCTTCGACATTTAAAAAGAATTGATATAACTCATATGGAGAAGTCTTCTCGCGATCTAGCCAAATAGCTCCTCCCTCACTTTTCCCAAATTTAGTTCCATCGGCCTTCGTCAAAAGAGGCATCGTAAGTCCATACGCTTCTCCCCCTACCTTTTTACGAATAAGTTCAATACCAGAAGTAATATTTCCCCATTGATCTTGTCCCCCAAGTTGTAACACACAATTGTGATTCAAATACAAATGAAGAAAATCCAAAGCCTGTAAAATCATATACGAAAACTCAGTATAAGTAATACCGATATCGAGTCTACTCTTAACCGTTTCTTTATTAAGCATATAATTAAGATTAAAATATTTTCCGTAATCTCTTAGATAATCCAAAAAATGAATCTCTTTACTCCAATCGTAATTATTAACGACCGTAAATCCAAAAATTTCCTCCACTTGCTTTCTCAATTTTTGATAATTGTAATCGAGTTGTTCTTTGGTAATCATCGGCCGTTCTGCATTAGGTTTAGGATCCCCAATTAACCCTGTCGCTCCACCAACCAACAAAATGGGATGATGTCCTGCCTCTTTAAGCCTACGTGCCATCGAAAACGTCGAATAATGCCCAATATGCATACTATCTCCTGTTGGATCTGTCCCAATATAAAAAGTAAGCCCCCCTTTGTTTAACTTTTCAATCAAATCAGGACTACTAATATCATTAATGAGCCCTCTCCATTTCAATTCTTCAAATAATGTCATGATAATTCTCCTTTCAATAAAAAACGCCCTTATCCAAAAGATAAGGACGAAAAATTCCGTGGTACCACCTTAATTCATAAGTAACACTTATGCACTCGAACTAGATAACGGAAGTAACCCGCTTTTCTCCAATTTGGTAATTCATAACAATCGTTTTCTTAGTTTTCACCACCACTAAGTCTCTTTCTAAAACATATTGCTACTACTTTCAAATCTTCATAGAAAATCTATCGGATTCAGTATAACATATTCGCTAATTTATTGTCAAACCTATTTTTAATGCTTTTCTAACAACCAATCGATTATAATTTTATCGGTTTTGTACAATATATTCATTAGAACAACATAAAACACATCATAAATGTGTTTGATAAAACTACTTCTTAATATAAGGATTTGCCTTTTCTTCTTCCTTGTCATCCAAATGCTTTTTAAAATCTTGAATCTCCTGTTTCAACGCTTTTAACTGTTCTAATTGTTTTTCATTCGAACTTAGAGTGCGTTCCTCCTCTTCTGAATTTCTTTCAAAAGCAACGTCCCGATCACGACTATCTTTATGAAGTTTTATTGTTGAAGCATCCTCTTTTCGCATTTCCGACTTTGCAAAAATGGAAAGAGCATGAAACCCAGTAGGACGTTTTTGATATTCCTTCTTCTCTTCTTCCGTCATTTCTTCCAGTGCGTCTATACAAGAAAATTGATCGATAAAAACAGGACGATTGTTACTGTAATCCATAGCATGTTTCATTGCAGCTATAATATTTAAAAAGGGAATAAATAGACAAGTAATCGCCATCCGCGAAATATCCGAATTCATTTGATCTGTAAACTCTGAAATGCGCTTCATATCGATCTTATAACCAGAATCGGCAACATCTTTCATCACCTGAAAACTAGTAGTAACTTCCATAACACCACTAGAAACAACAGTAGTAAACCATAATAATAAAAATCCCATAACGTACCTCCATTAATGATGAACTAGTATAACATAGGAGAAAAAGGAAATCAATAAAATGTTCACATTTACAAAAAAACGGTATGTATCTAATACGAGATATCATACCGTTCCAAAACTCATTATTTCTCTTTTTTCTCTAATTTAGCAAGTACTTCACTTACGACATCGATTGCCTTCATGCGAACTTCTTCAGCAGCATCTCTTAAAATAGGAGTTCCCTTTTCAATCGCCATACTGACAAGTTCATCACATTTCGCTTTAATCTGTTTTCCCTTTTGTTTAGCAATCTTCAATACTTTTTCTTTATCTAAATCTTCGAGTTCTGTTTTGATTTCATCGATCTTATCTTCCAAAGCAATCTTTACTTCATCGATATCGATATCTTTAACTTTTCCAATAAGCTCATCGATCTTTTGCTTAAGTTGCCGTCTTGTTTCACTACCCTTATTTGGTGCAAATAAAATGCCAAGTCCTGCACCTACTGCTGCACCCAATAAAAACTTACCAGCACCACTTTTTTTCTTTGTACTTGTTTTTTCTTTACTCATCATAATCCTCCTCTTTCTTTTTCCGATGAAATAATCTAGAAACGACACTACTAATGGTATCGACAATACGATCAGATAAAAGTGCTAATTTATCTGTAATGGCATCAACCATATGAAAAGCATTATCCAAAGAATGAACCTTTGTCTCAACATCACGAACAACCCGGTTCACAGAATCCAACGTATAGATAAGTTTAATGCCCAAAATAATTAATACCACTAATAATATAATACCCAAAACGTACAACATTATTGATAAAAACAACATAAATTCGTCCATAAATTACCCCTTATCCTCATACATAGAATCAATTAAATCAAATAAATTATCTTCAAGTGCCTCTTTTTTATTGTCTTCCTCATCAGAATCGAGATCTTTATTCTTATAAACTCGTCTTCCTGTCGCTTTTTCTTTTGATGCATCTTTATAATCGATATTGTATTCGAGACCTAAATCTTGGAAGTACTCTTCTGCATCGCCAACAGTGACTTTACTAACGGCAGGAGTATCATCATCCCTCATATTAAACAAAAGATTATCGTCTTCTTCAATGGCATTATACTCTTCGTGGTAACGTTCCTTTTTCTTCTCCTCTGCATCCATAGCAAGTCCAATTTCACTCGTCAAATCACCATAAGCTTTCTCCCGAACAGCATCGATATCCATCTTACCCTTATATCCACTAATGCGAACATCTCTCTTAGAAGACACTTCATCCTTCGTATAATTACGATCTAACACTCCATAAATAGGAGAAATAATAGGAGAAGGTCGAAACATCTTTACTTCCTCCTTCTTTTCATAAGCACCATATTCAGGGATTTGATAATCCCGTTTCTTTTGATACAAATCAACTTTCTTTTCTTCTTTTCTCTGATAAAGAGGGGTAGATTTCGGTTTTGTAACAACGGGAGGCTCAGGTTTAAAATCTTCATCCTCAAACGTCATAGGAAACTTAAAAGACCCATCTGGCTTCAATAGTTCCCGATCCGAAACCACATCATCTTTAGGTAATTCTTTTTTTTCTTCGATAGAAGAATTTCTAACTTCTCTACTAGAATTAGAACTAGAAGTAGAAGAAAGATCGATCTTCTTTGCAATCGGAGCTTTCTCTTTTCTCTTAACAGGAGTTCTCTCTTCTTCAATCTCAACGTACTCTTCTTCAAAAAGAGCATTTTTAAGTTTATCAAACAATTTCATACGAATCACCTCTATTCTTGTATCTCTGTATCAAGATGGTCTTCATCATGAACATCATCTTCATCTTTTGTATAATTATCGTATTCTTTTACATAATCTAGGAAATCGCCCACTTCACGTTTTGGTTTAAAAATATTAAACGATTCCTCTTTGTAGTTCAGTGCATTATCCCCAATCAAGGATTCGATTACTTGATCATTAAATTGAACAGAAGACAACACATAACTAATGGTAATCAAAGCATCTTGAAGCTTTGCTTTAGGAACATAAGCTTCAATCTTAGCATAATGGTACATTGCCTCAACAAAATAAGCATTCTTTGCTTCATTAATTTCCAAATACCCATCATGCCCACGATAGGAAAGAGCTTTAGAATAATAAGCATCTTTATTTTCTTTATAAGATTCTTTTATTTTATGATAGTAAGAAATAACATCCACATAGAGATAATAAGATTCTCCCTGATAACGAAGATGCACATTATAATCGGTTTTACTAAGCTTACTCATCCCTTTAGGAAGATAATACTTATAACCTTCTGCAACTTGATTCACCAAATGAGACGAAGAAGACAAAACCGTATCTAAAATGCGATCGATTGTTTGATCTTCAATTTTAACAACCGTACAACCACTAAATAACATAGTAACAGAGAGTAAAATAAGTACTTTTTTCATGTTTCACCTACTCTAAATCTATTATAACAAATTTTTTATAAAATACCTATCTTTTTTTAAGATTTTTCATGGTTTAACACTTTAGTTGCCACAACATAATAGATTTTCATTCCCATCTTAACAAATTTATCTTCGTATTCTGTCGTAATATTGGGAATAGAGGTATCTTTATGCAAATCCAAAGAAAGATCCAAAAAAGTATAACCATTTTGACTAAAAGAAAGAAGAGAATAAGAAAATAAATCTTCGTTATCGGTCTTCATAACAACAAGAGGATCACCCCGAAATAAGGAATCGTACTTTGCTAAAAATAAAGGACTACTAAGACGTCTTAAAGCATGACGTTTCTTGGGCCATGGATCAGAAAAATTTAAATAGATCGTATCGATTTCATGATCGAAGACCGAATCGATCGATAAAGCATTCATTCGAATGATGTACAAGTTAGATAATCCATCAGGAATCTTTGGAAGTGCCCGTGCCAAAACACTATCGAACTTTTCGATTCCAATAAAATTAATATCGGGGTGCGTCATCGCTTGACGAAGAAGAAATTGCCCCTTGCCCATTCCTATTTCTACATGAATTGGATTAGTATTACCAAACAAATCACACCATTTACCAACATAATCCAAAGGATGTTTAACTACGTATGGACTTTGTTCTAAAATGTCTTCTTTCCCTTTTATATTTCTAAGTCGCATGATATCTCCCCATTTCTAGACTATTATACAATATTAAGAGACCATTTGCAAAAGTCCTGCATATAATAAAATGATTAGAAAGGAGAATATTCATGAATAATCAAAACCCTTACATATTCCCAGGACCTGCTTTTCCTGGACCTAATTTCCCAGGAGGAAACAATAACTGGAACCAAAATAGTTGTAACTGTAGAGAACAAATCAATCGACTAGATAATAGAATCTCAAGATTAGAAAGACAAGTAAGAAGACTAGATCAAAGAGTAACGAGATTAGAAAATGGCCTAATTATGCCTCTATCAAGTGATAACTTAGGACAAAACGATAACTACGGTAACAACGGAATGTACATGATCTAAACAAAAAAACCTTTAGAAAAAACTAAAGGTCTTTTTATTTATCAATGACAACAACAGCGCGTGCACCATAAATAGTATCATATACATAAGCACCACCAACATTCGCACCGTTTGTAATAACACCAGCATGCTTTGTCGTAGTTGAAATAGCCGACATGGTCCAGTATCCAGAGTCTATCCCACTTACGGTTCCTCCATAACTCGAATTATCCATTAAGTAATTAATCATCCATACAGGACAAGTTCCAGTTGAACCTAAGCAACCAAATTTTTCTGCTTCTTGAGATGTTATCATACGGGCTTTTGCAGTGCGTTCTGGTAAAGTGTATGTATTTATAGTACAACTGAGTTCTTGACTAGTGCTATTGCATCCCGTAAACGCATTCGTTTTGAATGTGGTACTTCCCATTGTATATGTTTGATCATTCACATTTGTCCATCCACTTGTTGCACTTTCTAATACAGGTAGTACAGTAAGTGGTCCTTTACTATTATCTAACGTTTCATACCATTTCGTCGAGTAAATCGTATTCTCTCGTTGTTGCATCGTTAATGTATCTCCATTATCACTAATCACA
>CAZJKO010000003.1:0-49024 GCA_964546995.1 uncultured Muribaculaceae bacterium
TTACGGTGAAGGAAACGGGAACGAAGACGAGAAGTGAATACATGAATGCGAGTGCCGGAACGGTGATACCGATGGATGATATCAATACTATGTGGGTATGGATTCCAAGGTATGAATATCTTATTTCTGAGGAAGCGAAGGGAGAAAAAACGACATGTGCATTTCCAGATGATTCTAGTTATCATTACGATTGTTATTTAGATCCTGGGGAAATTAACATTCACTTTCTACTTGGGAATAATACCTTTGCAAGTGATGATCTGAATTATCACGTGCATCCTGCTTTTACCTTTGGTGATAAGGAATTGGAAGGGCTTTGGTATGCTAAATTTGAAACGACAGGGACTTTGGATCAGGCTTGTACGAGTGAACATTGTGATGTCAGTACCGTCACGATCAAACCTGGTCTTCCTTCTTTAAGAAATCAACAAGTAAGTAGTTTCTTCTATATGGCAAGAAGTATGCAAATGAATAATGCTAGTACGTTTGGTTTTTCTAAAACGGAGAATTCCGATTTACATATGAGTAAGAATAGTGAATGGGGAGCTGTTACTTATTTATCTCAAAGTAAATACGGAAAATATGGGAATGCTAATTATGTTGGTAGAGACAAAGAGGTTTATCAAAATAAATCCACTGACTATATTACGGGAAGTAGTAATGGTACACCAAGTACTGAGACTTACCGTACGCAAGTAACATACGATGTAGAGGGAAGTGGAACGGGTGCTTCTACCACAGGTAATATAACGGGTGTTTACGATATGAGTGGAGGTGCGCTCGATTATGTGATGGGGGTATTAGCAGATAGTAATGGAGTACCAAGAACAGGATATAATGCTACGATTCATTCTGGATTTAACGGGATGTTATCCGATGGAAGTTATTATACTTCTGGCATTGATTTTCCTGATCGCAAGTATTATGATTTGTATCAATATGAAGTATTTTCAAATCCGTATGATTATTCTCTTACTTTATCTGCTTGTCATAAAGGCATTTGTTTTGGACATGCTTTAAGTGAGACAGCAGGATGGTACCGTGATGCTCCCTATGTTATTTATAATAGTGGTGTTTGGTATATTCGAGGGGCTAATGCAACAGATGGGGAGATCGGTGGTATTTTTTGCTCTGGGACTTATGGACAGGGATATGAGACTGCTATTAATACAACACGGTTAGTTCATGTTCCTTTGTAATATCTACAAAATTTTGAAAAGGCGAAATTCAAACTTGCCTCTTTTTTTTTTGTTTAAAATACGATATACTTAACAATATAGAATAGGATAGGGGTGGACTTATGATTTTACGTAGACCATATGCTTTTTTGATTAAACACTTTAAGAAAATTCACATTAGTTTACTAATTTTTGCTGTTTATATTTTCTATAAGAATATGCAGTTTCATTCTTTTGTTAACGATTATATCGAACTTGGAATATACAATTCTTACATTGAGAGTGTCGATCGATATACCAATATTCTTTTTTATGTGATTGCGATTTTGATCGTTTTAGTTAGTGCGATTCTGATTTATCTTTTACGTTTTAAGAAAAAGCCGTATTTGTTTTATGTGTTTTTGATCGGAGAATATCTTGCTTTAATTTTTATTTTTATGTATGGATCTCACTATTTTCATACGATCTATGAATCGGCTTCGACGATGGCATCCCTTGCGCTTCGCGATATGTTGTTTATTGCAACGATTCCCCAGTACGTGATTTTTATTTTATTGTTTATTCGTTCGTTGGGACTAGATCTTAAAAAGTTTGGGTTTCAGGAAGAGGATTCGTTTGTTCTTTCCGAGAACGACAATGAAGAATTTGAAGTTCAGTTAGAAGTAGATAAAGATGATTTAAAACGGAATTTGCGTAAACAAATGCGTTATTTGACTTATTTTTATAAAGAGCATTCGTTTGTTCTTACCATTCTATTTGGTGTTTTGGTGCTTGGTTCGATTGGATATACATATCTTTACTTTGGAATTCTTCATAAATCTTATGGTGAGGGTCAATCGTTTCAAGCAAATAATTATCGTATTACGATTAATCAAAGTTACATGACGGATAAAAATAAGTCAGGGGAAGTGATTGCCGAAAAAGATAAGGTGTTTGTGATTTTGGATGTTTCGGTTGATAATTTAGGTAGTGAAAGGGAAATTGATATTGAAAAGTTTATGTTGATGAATCAAAATCAATATGCTGTTCCTACTGTGAAATACAATCAGGCTTTTCAAGATCTTGGTACTCCTTACGAAAAAGGGACTTTAAAGGTGGGAGCAAAGACTAACTTTTTATTAATTTATCAAATCGATAAGAAACTACTAAATAAGAATTTTGCTCTTTTCTATCAAGAGATTGCTAGTACAACGTCATTTAAGCTTCGTAAGATTAAATTAAAGGTTAAAGATATGACGACTCTTTCTTTGAAAACAAGTAAAAAAATGGGAGAAGAAATGGAACTTCTTCTTCCTAGTGGAGAGAAGAAAAATTTTACGATCAATTCTCTTTCTTATCAAGATCAGATTACTTATTATTATGAAAAATGCTATGTTCATGACTGCAGTATTGTAACCAATACGGTGTCTAGTTCTCAATTTGGACAAAATAAGAAGATTTTAGAACTTTCTTTTCAATCATTTGATTTAAATGGTAAGGAATTAATTGACTTTTTGCGACAGTATGGTAAAATTAATTATGAGAATAGCGAAGGTAAGAGTATTAGTGTAGATGTTCGGGATGCAGTTTTAGTTCATTATACGGGGAATTATCTTTACTTAGTGGTACCCGACGAGGTAGTATCTAATGCAAACAATCGTGTTTTGCTTACGTGGACCATTAGAGATTCCGTTTATCAGTACCAATTAAGTTAGGGAGATGATGAAATGAAAGAGAAAAAGAAGTGGAAAAAAGTAGGAAAAATTGTGCTTGGTATTTGTCTTGCTTTTTTTCTTGTGTTTCTAATATGGTGGTTGTTTTTGGAAAAGTTTTATCTGTTTCATAAGAGTGAGAAGCGGGTAGAAGATGCTGCTAGAGATTATTATCAGTTAAATGAGAAACGGCTTCCAGATAAGGCTTTGGAAGTTTCGACGGTTTCTCTTCAGACGTTATATGAAGAGAAATGGGTGGATTCTATCTATATTCCTCGAAGTAAAACCCTTTGTAATAGTGATGATTCTTGGGTAAAGGTAAGAAAAGAGAAAGATGGAAACTACAAGTATTATGTCTATTTATCTTGTGGGAAGTTTTCTTCTAATGTCGATCATGAGGGACCTGAAATTACCTTAAATGGTAGAGATGAAATTACGGTTTCGAGAGGAAGTACATACGAAGAACTCGGAGTAAAAAGTGTCATCGATGCAACAGATAAGAAAATGGACGCTAGCCTTGTGAAGATCGATAGTAGTAACGTCGATACAAGTAAGCTAGGAGATTATGAAGTTACTTATACTGTTTCTGATTCTTTTCACAATAAGACTGTTAAGAAGAGAAAAGTGACTGTCATTCAGGTACTTAATGAACTTGTTCAATCATCGACAAATGGTACTGGTCTTTATCAAGGTCCTGTCGAAAACAACTATCTTCAGTTTTCTGGTATGTTATTTCGCATTGTGAAGGAAGATGATGATAAGCATATTCAAATTGTTACCGAAGAAAATATTTCGAATATTAATTATGGTTTTCCAGAGTACGAGAAGAGTAATGTTCGTAAGTGGCTCAACGAATACTTTTATCAACACTTATCTTCTTCTGCGAAGAAATTCTTAGTTAAGGGAGAATTTTGTACCGATATGACGAGTGATGCAACGGTACAACGTGATGTTTGTGAAAAAGCTGTTTCCGATTATGTTGGACAGCTTACGATCGATGACTACAATAGGACATTGATTGGTGGTACTTATTTAAACAATCATTTGCCTTATGCGTTTATGACGAAACTTAGCGATACAGAGGTCTATTCTTTCCATCCGGATAAAGGGTATGCTATCTTTTCGTTCGATCGTTTGCTTCCTGTTCGACCTGTTCTTTATTTAAAAGAGGGGTTGAAGGTTGTTGCAGGGGATGGTACTAGATACAATCCTTACCGTTTGGAAGATTATACTTATGCAAAAGCTTCTAGTCTTTTAAAGGATCGTTTGAGTGGAGAATTTATTCATTATGCTGGTCATTTGTTCCGCATTATCGAAGTCGAAAAAGATGGTTCGATTAAAGTTGTGATGGATGATATTTGGAAAGATGAAAACGATAAAGCATTGAAACCAACTTATGAGAACGATACAAATCAGTTTGTCTTTAAGGTCGATGAGGTTGGAAATTTAGGTTACATTATCAATCAACATTTTACACAGTATTTGCCGTCTAAATTAATTGTGCCTGGTGAGTTTCGGACGACGTATCTCGATAATGGTCTTTATTACGATCAGTTAGAGTCTATTTCCTATAAAGCAACGTTTGCTGTACCTGATACCTACGAGATGTTTTCTAGTAAAAGTACTAGTACCGATTACAATAATTTTTGGTTACGTAATGCTTCGAAGAGCGATGGCGTGATTGTGTTTGTCACAACTCTTGGGACGCCAATTGAGATTACGTATCGATTAAATCGTTACAATGGGGTTCGTCTTGTTACAAGATTTCGTTCTGATACACAAATTATCAGTGGTAAAGGTTTAAGAGAAGATCCTTATTATGTAAAATAAAGTGAGGTAGTAAATATGAAAAAATGGTTACTTCCTACGATTCTAGGTGTTTTATCTTGTATTGCGATTGGTATCTTTTTAGGATTAAAGGGTAGTGATCCTATCAAGATAGAACACAAGCTAGAAAGTAGAGTAAAAACATTGAAAGAACATCAAGATCAGGATGAAAATGTTCTTAGTTGGATTCAAGTGGAAGGAACGAATATCGATTATCCTGTGTTGTATTCTCCTAGTGTGGATAAGAGTGAAATCGATTATGATTACGCTTGGTCTAATTATAAAGAGGATCCGATTTCTTACCGAACGGTTTTGTATGGACACAACATTTTGAATGTATCGAATAAGCCATTGATCGCCTCACCGTTTCATCGGCGTTTCGAACAACTTTTGGGGTTTGTCTATTTGGATTTTGCGAAAGAAAACCAGTTTATTGAATATACTGTCGGCGATAAAGATTATGTCTTTCAGATTTTCTCGGTTGCGTTTGTGGAAGACGATAAACTGGATCGATCTAATTTAACCATGGATGCGAAGAGAGAGGAATACATTCAAACATCACTATCCGATAGTTTCTTTGAATACGATGTCGACGTTTCTAAAGAGGATTACTTGTTGTCGTTAATTACTTGTACGAGGTTCTTTGGAGCGGATAAAGATATTGCGTTTAAGATCGATGCAAAGTTGATTCGTGACGGTTCTTCTCAAAAATATACGTCGATTAAGACAAAAGAAAAATATGCTGTGTTAATCGAGCAAGGGAGGTTTGAAGAAATATGAAAAAAATAGGATATCTGTTCTTCTTTTCGGTATGTGCGTTTTTTCTCTATACGGATGTTTTTGCGGTCGAGTTACCGAATACGACAAATGTTTGTCCAACACCGGAAGAATTTGATAAGTACGATGTTCATCATATTTATACATTGAATGAAGCAGATAACGGGAAGTTAAAGTTTGAAGTTTCTACTTCGAGTGATAATACTTACATTGCTAGGTTTCATCGAATGCAGGGAATTTCTGTTTTGGATGTGAATACGGGACAGAGGTATTATCCAGATGACTATGGTAACATTTCCATCTTTGGCATTCGTGGTGGTAGTAGTGTTCGTTATGAGTTCTTTATTGCCGATCAAGCGAGTCCTTGTGTCAACCATAAGCTTGGATCTTTGGATACCTACGTGCGGCCTATTACGCGAAATCAACTTTATGGAAGTACGGCTTGTCAGAATTACATTACGCAGTGTGGAAGTGATGCGAAGAGTCGGGAAGCGGTTCCTATGTGTTTTGAAGAGTTTATTACTGGTAGTCAATACGATTATGCTAGTACGACTCGGATGATTGAGACGGTTACTGCGGGGTGTCGAACGAATTACGATGATACAGAGGCAGTAAAAGGGCAAACGACAACACTTTGGTGTGAATACGACAATAGTAAAAACAATGCGTCGTTTCGTCATAATGCCAATTATTCGAGTTACGAATATTGTAGAGTCGATTGTACGGAGACTCTTCGAATCAGTTACGATAGTCCGATTGCCACAGTAGCAGGACTTGGATTTCAATATCAACTTAGGCTTAGTTCTGATGTTAGTTGTAATGTAACGACGACGAAGGTTCCTGTTCGTCCAACGGTTTGTGTACCAACTTGTTCTTGTAATGGTGGTAAATACAACAATGATAACGATACCCATGGAGGACCGAATGAAGCGTTCGATAGTTGTGTAAAACAATGTGATGGTGGTAAATATACACAAGGATGTATCGATTCTTGCTATCAAGATGTGTACGTATTAAAGAAAGATTTTAAGGGTCTATCTTATCAGAACAAAACTTCCTTCTCTCAAAATACATTTGGAGGAACGTTTGTTACGTGGATCGATAGTGTTGGATGTTCGCATGCTGACGACTGTGATGCAACTTGTTCTTTGACGAGTTGTCCTGCTGACAGTGTTGAAACGGATGCGGAAGCAGATGCGATTTATGCTTCTCGAGTTGCTCAAGCTGAAGCGGATCATGCTAGTTGTAGTGCCGATGCCTCAGGAGCTTCTTCAGATCTTACTGGAAAGGATCACTATCAAGCGACGGTCTTGAATCCAGTGACGGAAGAAAACAAGTTCGAATATGGTTCTCTTACGGTCGGAGGTAGTGGTAGTAGTGTAACGATCGATTTTCCACAGGCTTATATCGATAAAGAGACGGGTGTTATTTACTATCATAGAAAGAGCTTGAAAAAAGAGTCACAGTATTATTACGATGGTGGAACGAAGTTCTACACGTCGATTAAGACTCCTAGTACTAACCGTGTTCTTAGTTGGCCTCTTCCCCTTACTAGTGCCGATCATAATTTTAATACGAACGCCGTTCGTTGGAACATTTTAGAGAATATTCGTAACATCGGTGTGTGGGGACAATGGAACATTAATGTTAACTGTTTCTATGGTTTGGTGAATAAATATTATTGTGATGATGAAAATTGTCCTGAAGATACGATCGAGGGAGGTCTACAATACATTTTTAGGCCGATCGATTTAGAGGATGTGTTCCCGAACGATCGCAATCCTAGATGGAACTGGTCGTGTGGAGCAACCTCTACTTGGAAGGGTGGGCGTTATCCGATTACGCCGGTCTCTTTAACAGATCGCATTGAGAGTCAAGGCAATGAGATTTACGATGTTTCGAAAGAAGATACGTATCTCGATTACCATATTTATTTAAATACTGATACGATGAGACAGATTCGAAATTACAATTCGGATAAAGGTAGTTACGGTAAAAACGATAATTACTGTGTGAAAGATGGTAATCGTACAGTATGTAAGAGTGGACTTCTAGATGAATTAGAGAAGATGAGTGGAGTTGTTTTAAAACGAAATACTCAACTGATTGGATGCAATAATCCTAAGGGAAATCAATGTGACTACAATCGTGATGTTTCGCAGTGTGTTACTTACTTTAGAGGAAATAATTACGACATTGTCGATTGTAAAACAGTAGAACATATCGAGGTGGATCAATGAATAGAGCAGTGATGGCCGCAGGAATTGTGGCGCTTGGGATATTGACATTTGTGTTAATTAACGTGATATCGAATTATCAACAAGGAAATGAACTCGATTGGTCCTTGCTTAAAGATACGACGGAGGCAGCGATGATTGACGCTGTCGACGTTGGGTACTATCGAATGAATGGACAAGTTCGAATCGATAAAGAGAAGTTTATCGAGAGCTTTATCCGAAGATTTAGTCAGTCTGTCAATTACGATCGTAATTACGATTTGAAATTTTATGATATAAATGAAACACCACCGAAAGTAAGTATTCAAGTTGGAAGTGATACGTCTGTTACATTCAATAGCGAAACACTTACGATTCGGAATCGAATTGATGGAATATTAGAAACCAAATACGATGAAAACCGTATTTTGGAACAATTAATGAGAGAAGGGAAATTGAATTATGAATAATCTAATTGTTGGAATCAAAAAGTTTTTTACAAACAAAAATACTGTTACCGTCATTGGGGTATTAGCAGCGGTACTTGTTCTTTATGTTGGATACAACATGAGAATTAGTAGTGCCATTAATCCCGTTACGGTAGCCTATGCAAAACAGACGATCGATCCTGGTACGAAAATTACTGCTGATATGATTGGGACGATGCAAGTACCTCCTGCTATGTTAAAAGGAGAAGTACTTCGAAATCCTAGCGATGTTGTCGGAAAATATGCTAATTCCGATAGTATTATCCCTGCTGGAAGTTTATTCTATGCTAGAATTGTTGTACCAAAAGAACAACTTCCTACAGGAGGCATTTTAGAGTATCCTGATGGGTATGTTCTCTATAACTTCCCAATCGATGTTGAATCTTCTTATGGTAACTCTATTTTTCCAGGTAACTATATCGATATCTATTTGAAAGCAATCAATAAACTAGATGCTGCTGATCCGAATCAAAGAGATAAGATCATGGTTGGTAAGTTAATTCAAAATGTCAAAGTATTAGCTGTTAAAGATAGTAATGGAGATCCTGTATTCTCTAATTTAGAAGAGAAGAAGACACCAGCTATGATGGTATTTGCTGTTCCTGAAGAATACCATATCTTACTTCGTAAAGCGAGCTTCTTAAGAGCATACGATACGACGTTAATTCCTGTTCCTACAGCAGAAAGCTTAAAAGAGGAACCAGGCGAAGTACAAATTAGTAGTGAAGATTTAAAGAACTTTATTAATTCTGTTACCGTTTGGACTGATACTGTACAATAGTGAGAGGATGTGGAACATTTGAGAGAGAGTATTTTTGAACAAATCGATTTTGGACCATTTAAAGAGTACATTGAAAACGATGATATTACCGATATTTCTTATAGCAACAATGGACAAACTTGGGTGAGATCTCTTACCCAAGGATCCATGCGTGTAGAGATACCAGGACTTAGTAATACTTTTGTTGAAAAGCTTGCCTTTCAGTGTTCTAATGTAATGGGAACTTCCTTTAATAATGCGAATCCCTTTTTGGATGCCGAGAGTACAGAACTCCGTATGAATTTCTTGCACGAGTCGATTGCTACCAATGGGATTGCACTCGTTATCCGTAAGACGCCTGCTAAGATTCGTCTCGAAAAAGAGAAACTCTTAGAAGAAGATTACGTTTCTTTGGACATTCACGACTTTTTAGTTAAGTGTGTCGAAGGGCACTGTAACATCATCGTCAGTGGAGAGACGGGTAGTGGTAAGACGGAGTTCGTTAAATACTTAGCTAGTCATACGAAAACAAATGAAAAGATCATCACGATCGAGGATACCCTCGAGTTACATTTGGACCGAATTTTTCCTGAACGTGATATCGTTGCCATGAAGACGAACAATGTGGCCAGTTACACTGATGTGTTGGTCGCTTGTATGAGACAGAATCCAAAATGGATTTTGTTATCCGAAATTCGTAGTGCAGAAGCGGTTAGTGCTGCTCGTAACTCCATTTCCTCTGGACACAACATTTTATCCACTATTCATGCGGATAAAGCAAGCGCGATTCCTTATCGTATGTACAGTTTGATGGAAACGGACCTCGATGTCAATCAGTTCCTTGCAACGATTTATCGCTACATTCAACTAGGTGTCCACATCAAAGCATACTACAGTCAAAAATATCAGAAATTCCATCGTGAAATTGACGAAGTCGTCGAATTCTATGTCGATGAGAACAATCAACCACAGTCGAGAGTTCTCTATCAAAAAGGATTCGAAAAAACGCCAGTTCAAAATGCTCCTAGTAAGTATTTACTAGAATATTTGAGCAATCAGGGAATTTCAATTAATCAAAGTTCTACTACGGCAACTACGAATACTTTACCTAAGGGTACCAGTGAAAAGACAGTTGCTTTAGAAGATATCATCTAAAAGAAGAGGTGAAGAAAAATGGTGTTATTCTTATTACTTGTCATAGCTATATTCATTATTTTATATCGTAATTATAAAGGGCGAAATATCTATAAATATATTATTCATCAAGCAGGAAGTCTCTACGATAAATATGCACCATATTCTTTCAAAGTGGTCAGAGAGAAAACGAAAGAGTTGGGTCAAGAGTATACGGCAAGACAGTACTTGGTTCAAATTGTGACCTTTTCTGTTTTTGCAGGGGTTGTATCTTATATATACTTTTACAATTTGCTCGTTTGTATTTTCTATATTGTCATTGTGGATTTGACGATTCCATATCTTGCATATTTAAGGTGTAAGAGGGTCTATAGTGAGTTCATTTTTGAACAAGTACAAGTATATACGACCAATGTTATTATGGAATTTGCAACGACACAATCTTTTGTTAAATCACTAGAAGGAGTAAGAAATTCAGGTGTGTTAGAAGATCCTGTATTAAGTGATGTTTCTTATATGATCGAACTTGCTTATCAAAATGGTAGCATCGATGAATCGATTGCTTACATGAACGATAAATATCCTTACTACATCGTGAAAAACATGCATCAGTTGTTTTTACAAATTACGAAAGAAGGAGCAAGGGATACGGGAGAGAGTCTTGATAATATGCAACTCGATATCGATATGCTTATTGAGAGTGTCTATCGCGATCGAATCGAACGTGCAACCTTTCATAAATCGTTTATCAAATATGGTATTATGCTCTATTTGATGGTTATGTTGGTTCAATACTTGTTGGGTAGAGAAACGTATATCGATCTTTTAGATCGATGGTACATGAAACTAGTGTTACATGCTATTTTAATTGTTAACAGTTACTTTCTTCTTAAGGGAGAAAAATATTATAACGAGAACGTAGGTGAAGAGTAGTGGAAGTATTTATTGTTGGTGTTATTCTTGTATTTGTTCTCGTCTATAATAAAACGATCGATAGTAAGAAGTTTATTCTAGATAATAAAAAATATTTTGAATTGTTACGAGAAGATGATTACAATTTTCTAGTTTATGCGAAATATGGTGATTCTGTCGATGCCGATAAGTTGTTTCAGAAACGAATCAATAGTGCGTTTTTAACAGCAGTGCTCTTTCTATTTATCTTTTTGACTCAACTTAGTCTTTTGAATGTTACTTTATCGATTGTCATCGGTTACTTCGTCTTTAAATCTTCCTATATGAGTTTAAAGAAGTACTATAAGGCACATTTGCATGAAATCGACATTATGTTACCATACTATTTAAAGAGTCTTGAAATTTTGGTACAACACTATACGGTTCCTGTTGCACTTGGAAAAAGTATTGGGGATGCACCAGATATTTTTAAACCTGGATTACGTGATTTGATTGCGAAAATCGATGCAGGTGATGCTAGTATCGATCCTTATATGGAATTTGCCAATCAATATCCAGTTAGAGATTCAATGAGAATGATGCGTCTTTTATATCGTCTTGGTATCGGTTCTCAAGAAAAGAAACAAGAACGATTATTAATGTTCTCAAGAACAGTTTCTTCTTTACAAAACAAAGCACGGGAAACCAAATATAAAGAACGTCTTAACTTTATGGAAAATCAAACGATGGTTATGTTAGTTGTTACTGGTATTGGGGTAATGATTATCATCTTAGTTTCGATGTTTATGTTATTTCAAGTGTAGGGATTGAAAAAGCGAATACTCTTTGTTATAATAGAAATGTTAGGATAGGAAAGGAGTTGGAAGAGTTTGAAAGCTGCTACAGGTGAATTAAACTTAACTGTTATTACGATTATTGCGATTGGAGCGGTACTTGCCTTTTTCTGGGCATTTTGGCCTACCATTCAAAATACGATTTTAGGACAATGGAACAATGCAACAGAAGAAAAAGAAAACAGTGGATTAAATACAATTGGATATATTACAGCTGGGGATTACACGATGTATATTCGTTAAAAGAAAGTATAAGAAGAAGGTGTTTTTGTGAGAGATGCAATCGGTGGAGCAATGACCATACAAATTATTATTATCTTTTTGTTACTGATCAATGGATATTTAGCGTTTTCTGTTAATTATACGAAGGCATTTCGGACGAAAAACCAAATTATCAGTATTATTGAACAACACGAAGGTTTGACGCCTCCAGCACAGGAGAAAATTCGAAGTTATTTAACACAGGCTCACTATAAAGTTGGAGCAGAATACTTTCGAAAAGCAGAGCAAAAAGGGTACGTTTGTTTTGAAGGAGGGTACTGTGTTAAAGTAACGGCAATCGATGATACAGGATCTAACGATCCTGGTAATACTTATCGAGGAAGTTATTATAGTGTCATTACTTTCGTGAATATCGATGTACCGATCATTAACAAAATATTTCCATTTTTTGATGTGTTTCAAGTAAAAGGGGAAACAAAGACGATCTATAGTTCTGGTAACAATAGTGAACTAGAACCGATCGGATAAAAGAAGGGAGGAAAACGTATGAACGTTATCGTTTCGAACAAACAGCAGGCTCTTTTATCGGGGCTTGAGATCGACATTATTAAAAGTATTACCGGTGAATTTGATGCTGATGAAATCGTCGACATGTTTAAAAATTTCTTTTTTGGAAGAATGATTTTGGATCTTACGGCGATCAAAGATTATCAAAATATCGAGAATTTACAAAAGATTTCGATGAATCTCGATGTTGAAAAAATTATTCTATTACTTCCTCAAACTGGGGAGTCAGTAGCGCCTAGTTTTTTATCGAAACTTGTTTCGATGGGGCTTTACAATTTTACGACAGATATCGATGGCATTCGTTATTTGTTAGATCATCCGAATACATATCGTGATGTAGCTCATATTCAACAGTTGAGTGATGCAGATTCTGGCTCTAGTGATGGGGTCTTAGGATCTACTCGCATTATTGGATTTAAGAATGTGACTGAACATGCTGGTAGTACGACACTTGTATACATGCTTAAAAAGGAACTTGAAAAATACGATAAGAGTGTTGTGGCTATCGAAGTCGGAAAACGTGATTTTGTCTATTTCAACGATAAGAACATGATCTCTGTCATGAAAGATCAATTAGCTAGTGAACTTTTAAGACAGAAAGATGCTGGTATTGTATTAATCGATATGAACGATCAAGAAGAAGATGGGATGTTTCACGATGTGATTTATTTGATTGAACCAAGCTCAATTAAATTAAATAAGCTTACAAGAAGAGATCGCCATATTTTCGAAAAATTAAAGGGAAAGAAAGTTGTATTAAACATGAGTTTGTTGAGTACAAGTGATATTGCAGATTTTGAATATGAAGCAAAGACCAAGACGTTCTATCAACTTCCACCACTTAATGATCGAACGAACAACGAAGAGATCGTTTCCTTTTTAGCAAAACTAGGTCTCGTTTTAGGAGAATCTAGTGAAAAGGGAGAAACGACAAAACTACGTGATCTATTTAAGTTTTAACATGGAAAAGAATTGACAAATATCTCATTTATGAGGTATGATTAAGTTATCTTAAAGGAGGAACAAAAATGTTAGATTTATTTCAGTTATTAGCTTGTGATCCTGATTTAGCACCACTTATTACTCTTTTAAAAGGTGTTTTAAATCTTATTCAAGTAGCAATTCCTATCATTCTTATTATCATGGGATCAATCGATTTAGGAAAAGCAGTTATTTCAAGTGATGAAAAAGAAATTAAAGCGGCAACGAGTAAATTGATTAAGCGTTGTATCGCAGCAGTTGCGGTATTCCTTATTTCTACTATTGTTAGCTTAGTTATGAATTTGGTAGCTAATTCCGATGTATCTATTGGTGAAGAATACACATGGAAAGATTGTTGGAATAACAATAGTGCGGCTGCAAATAAGAATTAAAATGGTTCATTTGAATCATTTTTTCTTTTTGTAATTGTAAATTCTTTTGTGTTTTGGTATACTAAAAGTAGTTATGTTAGAGGAGTGAGATTATGGCCAAAAAGAAGAAAATAGAAGATTTGGTTCAAGTAAAAGATGAGAAGCAAGAAAAAAAGAAAAAGAAGAACAATCCTCTTTATAAAAAGATTTTACTTTACGGTGGTATTGTATTGGGCGTTATTGTTTTGATTATTGTTATCATTTTCATTGTACGTCTTATTGTAGGAACTAGTGTTCCTTATCCTAAGATTGAAGAAAAGATGGAAGATGCTGCTAGAGAGTACTTTTCCATTCATACGTATCTTTTTCCAGAAGAAGTAGGAGGAGAAGCGACTGTTAACATTTCGGAACTTGTTACAGCAGAGCTTATCGATCCACTTGATGAGATGTTACCTAAGGGTGTTACGTGTGAAGCGAATGTTATCGTTAGTAAATTAGATCAAGAAAGTTATGCTTATACGCCTTATTTGGATTGTGGAGAGCATTACTATTCGAGAGAACTTCACAAAAAGATGTTAGAAGATAATCCGATTGTTACAAATGGTAAGGGTCTTTATCAGATGGGATCTGATTATATTTTCAGAGGTGAAGTTAAAAATAATTATGTTTCGTTTGCAGGAAAACTTTGGTTAGCTGTTAAAATTACAAGTCAAAATTATGTAGAGCTTATTCAAATTGGTGAGGCAGAGAAACATGCTTGGGATGATCGTTTCAATGTTACAGAGAGTGATTATTCGGGAATTAACGATTATCATTTAAGTCGCATTTTTGAATATTTGGAAGATTTATATCGAAATGACGAATATTTATCTAGCAAAGATAAGGAGAAGATTGTCAATACTTCACTTTGTGTGGGTAAAAGGAGTAGGTCCGATGCAGTGAATGATGGTTCGATCGAGTGTGCTGCTCGACTAGAAAATCAGCCACTTGGACTATTGCCACTTTACGATTACATTAATGCTAGTTTGGATCCAACTTGTCATAAAGAGATGGATACACAGTGTTTGAATTATAATTATCTCGCAAATTATCGTGATGATTTTTGGTTGTTGACAGCAAATAGTCAGGTGACAAATCGTGCATATCGTATTGAATATGGAGGAAGAATTAGTAACACTTTAACGAATCGTGATGCTCGTGTTTGTCCTGTTCTATATCTTAGTAATCGTGTTATGATTTCTGGTGGAGATGGAACAAAAGCGAATCCTTATAAAGTTCGTTAGAAACAAGTTAAAATAGTAACAAATCAAGTAACAATAGTAACAAATCAAGTAACAATAGTAATCGACTTGATAAAAGTACGTTTTCATGCTATTATAAATATGTCAAGGAAACTTGCATAAAATAGAAAAGGATACATTTGATTGAGAGAATCAGATGTTATCCCTTATGGACGGCATCTGAAATCAACGAATGTTGAAATCAGATGCTTTTGCTATTTTAGAAGTAAAAGAATTACAACTAAGAATAGGAGCAATATAATGAAATAAAGAGAAATTTCTCTTTTTGATAAATAGAAAGGGAAAGCATCTGATATATTTCAAATGCATCCACTAGCATTATAGCGAACGTTGTTCCTGATATAAATGTTTTTTATAAATTATGATAAATTAACATACTTGTATGTTGAAAGCATTAATAAACATGTGGAATTGATTGGATTATGATTAAAAAATCAACGTATGATTAGTCAATTTTAAATAGTAATAAATTTGAGGAAAATAATAACAAAACTGTTTTGTTATTATTTTTTCTGTGTTATAATTAGTCTGAAGTATAATCTTTAAGTGGGAGTGATTCTTAGATGAAGACAGCAAAACGATTTTTTCTATTTTTTGCTTTAATGATAGTTTTTTTTGCTTGTGGAGATGTGTATGCGAAGGAAGAATATTTTAAAGATTCGGCTGGTTGTGTTTACGAATATAAAGATATAGAAAACAAAGGTTTTCTTTGGTTCAATAAAAAGGTTGATGAAACAATTACTATTGAGGTATACAAATACGAAGGTGAACGTTTAGAAGTTAATATACTAGCTGATCATGGGACAGTACTTTCTCACAAATTTGCTACGGGATCTTTTATAGACAAAAATGGTAATTTGACTTGTCCTAGTTCGATGCCATTATATACGGCAACTCATGAAAATGGTGATCGTGCTTATTTTATAGGGAATGATCGGGCAGGACTTATTGCTTCTGTAGAAGGAAAATATACGTCGGAAAATTTTATTCAAGAAACAAAAACGTACGATGGTTCTTTAAATCTTCAAAAAACTGTAATTAGTGGCAAACAAGCTGATGAAGATTTAACAGATAAGGTTATTCAAGATGTAAACGATAGTAAAAATGGTTGCCTTGCTTTACAAAGAGAAAGCATTGATACACTTAAAGAGATTATTACTAATCACAATTATTATTTAAATGAATTATCGCCATACTTTAATGAAGATGGACAAGTAACAGGTGATCTAAGTAAAGCTTTATCTATTTGGACAAGTGCAAACAATTATCGTGTCAAACAGCATCCTATATTAGAACAATTAGATGAGAACTGGAATAAATATAAAAAAGATAAAAAATGTAATACTTATGAAGAACTAACTGATGCATTGAATTTGGATGATGAGTTATATCAAAAAACAAATGCAATACTAGAAGCATTTAAACAGAACCGTGATCAATTTGATTTTACAGATCAACAACTAGGTATTTTAGAAGACAATGCTAATAAATATAAACCTAATTATTCTTATACACCAAATTATGTTGGTAATGCTGAAGTTGGATGCGATTTGATCGATAGTAAGATTTGGGCTGAAATAAGAAAGGTTTTATCATGGATACAGATTGGAGTTCCAATTTTGATTTTGTTGTTAGGGTCTGTTGATTTTGGAAAAGCCGTTTTATCTGAAGATCAAGATGCTTTAAAGAAAGCAACTAGTAAATTTGTTAAACGATGTATTATTGGAGTGGCTATTTTTTTGGTTCCGATTTTCTTAGATGTTTTGTTTAAATATGTTGACTTTCCGGAAGTTCAAGGATCACTTTGTAAGGATGATCTTGGATTATAGAAGGAGGAAAATAAATGTTTTTTAGTGATATTTTTCGGAGTCTATTTTTTCTTATAGATAAAGGAATTCATTGGTTAATTATACAACTTTATGAACTTTTTGAAAAAATCTCTTTAGTCGATATTTTTTCAAATGATGATCTTTCTATGTTTGCAAAACGTATTTATGCCTTTGTTGGTGTATTTATGTTGTTTCGAGTTACTATTTCATTGATTACTTATTTGGTGAATCCAGATAAAATAAATGATCAAAAAGTTGGTATTGGTAAACTTGTTACAAATGTTGTTGTTGTTTTAGTTCTTATCTTATTTGTTCCGACTATTTTTAGTTGGACTATGAATCTACAACATTTGATTTTAGAAGATAATACTGTTGGAAAATTGATTTTGGGTATGAGCGATGGTGGTCTTGGGCAATGTAATGATTCGCCAGGAAACCTTATTTCTTGGACTATTGCTTCCACTTTTCTTCATCCGGCAGAAAATTCTTCTAATACTGCAGCTTATACTAAAGCCGAGGGTTTATGTGATATACAGGTGATGGATGAAGGGGAAGCATACAACGCCAAAACGGAAGATCGAACAGAATATATCTACGAATATCATCCTGTTCTTTCTACTGTTTTTGCAGGGTTTACTGCTTACTTATTGATTACTTTCTGTGTTCAAATTGCCGTTCGAACAGTAAAACTTGGATTTTTACAATTGATTGCACCGATTCCAATTATGTCTTATGTCGATCCAAAGTCGAGTCAAAATGGTGCGTTTAGTAATTGGGTCAAGTTGTGTGTTAGTACTTATTTTTCTCTGTTTATTCGGATTGCAACGTTGGATTTTGTTATTTTAATTGTTTCTAAGTTTTCATCTAATTTTATGGCTGATGACTCTATGGGATTTTTTGTTAAAGCGTTTGTTTTGTTAGGTGCACTTGTTTTCGCTCAACAAGCTCCTAAACTTCTTACTGATATGTTTGGTATGAAGGGTAGTGGTGATGATACTAGTAAAACAGTTAAGGGTATGCTTAAGTCTGCTTTAGGTCTTGGTGTTGCTGGTGCTGCCGTTACTGGTGCTATTGGTATGGGTATGATTGCTAATGGTGTAAGAGGATTTGGTGCTATTGGTGGAGCAGAAAAAGGCCTTGGTAATAAAATGAAGGCGTTTGGTTCAGGGCTTCTTAGTACGGTCGCAGGTGGAGTTAGTTCTGGTGCTAGAGTGTTATCTGGTTATGATAAAAAGGCAGGTCTTGGTGGTAATATGATGCGTGGTTTCCAAGGTGCTGTTGCAGCTCGTGATGTTCGTGGAGCGAGACGAGATGCTGGAATTAGCTTTACTACTACTGTTTCTGATAATGTTAAGAATGCGTTTGGATTTAAACCTTCTACCATTCAAATGGAACGTGATTTAGATGCTGATATTGCAAGGCATGAGCAGAATGCACAGTCTTACATTATGGCTGCAAACGATTATGCTTCGTCTCACGGTATGAATGAAGAACATATGAGTGAAGTTGTTGATAATTTAAGTGCAATCCAAGATGGTACTTATGCATATAGAGGTGCTCTTACAGATGATCAGACTGCTTATGCTACATATTTGGGAAAGGCTGCTCAAGAACAAAAAGCTGTTATCGATATTAAGAAGAGTGGTCGCAGTAGATACGTTAAAGCTCGTCAAGAGAGCTTTAAAGCTAAGAGAAAATAGAATGGGGTGTGATATATCGTGAATAATCAATATTTGATTCCTGCTAATACCAAGAAAGGGCGACTTATCTTTGGGTTCTTTCGACCGATTGATCTTACTATCTTTTTGATCGGAATCGTGGTTTCCTTTATTTTGGTGGCAATACTAGGAGCTGATAATACAACACTTGTTTTGATCATTTTGGCTCCTGCACTTATTTGTGCATTTTTGGTTATGCCTGTACCGAATTATCATAATATGTTGGTTATTTTGACAGAAGCTTGGCAATTTATTACGACAAGACAAAAGTTTATATGGAAAGGTTGGTGTAGTTTACATGGCGAAGACGAATAGATCTAAGTATACGGAGGATTGGGTTCCTGTTCAATCCATTATTAATGGAATGATTTTATTACAAAATGGACAAAGGGTGACAGGTGTAAAAATTGTTCCTCGTAATATTTTCATTTTAGATCAGGATGCTCAGACGAATGTGTTGATTCAATTAAAGAATTTTTACAATATGTTGGATTTTGAATTTTGGGTTGTGGTTGCAGATCGACCTGTCGATATTTCTGTTTATTTATCACAGCTTCAACTTCTTTACAATTCGACGCAGAGTCCTGTGATTCGTAAGATGATCAATGAAGATATTCAGAAAGGTAATACGTTTATGAATAATAGTATTGTGGATACAGAGTACTATATTCTATTTAAAGAGAAGAATATGGAGCTTATTCAAAAGAGAATTCGTCTTTTGATTAATGGGTTAGCAGGATGCGGGCTTAATTCTTCACAGACTAGTAATGATGATTTGAGAATTGTACTCGATAACTTCTTAAATGGAGGACGGACGACAGAATTTGGAACGGTGGTGCCACAATGAGTTTAAAGTTTAAATCGCAGATTGCTCCTAAGGGATTGCAATTTAATGCAAGTGATTTCTTTATTAGTGATAAGTATGCAACGATTTTAAGTGTAATATCTTTTCCTAAGATGATTATGCCAGGGTACTTATCTAATTTGACGAGTATGCCAGGTATCAAGATTGTCATTAAACACATTCCCGTTCCTTTTTCGACGATTTCTAAGATGTTGAATCGACAAGTTGCTGATTTACGTCAACGTTACCAAGAGGAAAGAGATCATACGTTACAAGAGAAGATTCGACAAGATGCTGAATCGCTTGAATACTTTACGTCGATGCTTGCTTCTAGTCAAGCACGTATCTTTGACTTTCAAATGCACATTATGATTACGGCTGATTCGAAAGATGAACTAGAACTTAAGAAGACGAATGTAAAGAACTATCTCGATGCAATGGAATTAAAAGCTATAGCGCTTCGTTTTGAACAAGAGAAAGTACTAAAGAGTATTTTACCAATCTTTCCAAAGCAAGATGTGGAGGATCGAATTGGAACACCGATTCCTTCTGTTACGATTGCAGCCATGTATCCCTTTATTTTTGATAGTATTAAAGATCCAGGACTTTCTACTTTGTTAGGTGTCGATTTCTCTGGTGGTGTTATCCTCTTTAATCAGTTCTTATATCAAATTCGTAAAGAGAACAATCGTAATAATGCGAATCTCGTTATTCTTGGTACTTCAGGGTCTGGTAAGTCGACTGCTGCAAAACTTATTTTGCGGGGACACATTCGTAATGGTTGTCAGATTGTGGCAATCGATCCTGAAAATGAATTATCTGAGATGACGAAGCTTTATGGGGGAGATACGATCGACCTTGGTAAGGGTGGAGAATATGGTATGATCAACCCTCTTGAAGTAATTATCGATGCCGATGAAGATGAGATGAAGCAAGGACTTGGATATACCGTTCTTACTCGTACGTTACAATTTTTAAAGGCTTTTATGAAGTACTATGATCCATCGATCGAAGAAGATGTTCTTACGTTGTTTAGCGAAGTGGTTCAGGATACATATAAGCGTTTTCAAATCGATTTTGATACGGATTTTACGAAGTTTACTTCGAAAGATTATCCAACGTTCAAAGATGTGTATGCGACAATTAAGGGGAAACTTATGGCTATGACAGAGCATACGCATGAAAGAGATATTATGGAACGTCTTGAATTAAAGGTTCGTCCTTTGACTAAGGAACTTAAATATTACTTTGATGGTCATACGACGATTGCTTCCGATAGTGATTTTATCGTGTTTAATATCAAAGAGTTAATGAATGCCGATTTAAATATTCGTAATGCGTTGTTCTTTAATGTATTAAAGTACGCTTGGGGACTTTGTTTGGATACGGGAGTCAATACGGCTTTGGTTGTCGATGAAGCCCATGTATTGTTGTCTGGTAACAATGCGCTCGGTGCGGATTTCTTGGCACAAGTACAACGTCGTGCTCGTAAATACAATACTGGTACAATCGTTATTACTCAACAACCTAGCGATTTCTGTGATCCACAGGTTATTACACAGGGAAAAGCGATTTTTGATAATGCATCGTACTATTTAGTTATGGGACTTCGTAAACAAGCAGTCGAAGATTTATCGTTACTAATCGACTTAAATGATAACGAAAAAGAAAGTATTAAGCGTTATTCACAAGGAGAAGCATTATTCGTCTGTGGTAGTAGACGTATGCGTATTAATGTGGTCGTTACTCCTGAAGAATTAGATTCCTTTGGTAGTGGAGGAGGATTCTAGGAATCGAGACAGAAAAGAGGTGGTAGCATGAAAATGAAGCTTATTAAAGAGATGTTAAAAGATCCTAAGACTTTGATTAAGATTAAAGTTGGTGTAGCTTTAGGAGGACTTGCTACCATCTTGGTTCTTTTACTTGTCGTTGCTGCTGCTTTACTTTCACCAATTAGAGCAGGTGTAGAGGTATTCGAAAATGTTTCAAATGCGACTTCTGCGATTGCTCAGAAGCTTGGTAATTTCTTTACATTACGTGGATGGAAGACAGATAAGGAAGCAGAAGAACAGGATGAGAGAGATTTCTATAATGAACTTGAGAATGTAAGAGAAGAGTTTAGTCGGAAATATGGGGTAGAAATTGATACAGATCTTATTTTAGCGACGATTTTTTATGGAGAAAGTATTAAGGATTATTTGGATATTTATGAGGTTTGTAATAATCCGAATAGTAATCCTCTTCAAGTTATTAGGCCGAATCGAGATATCGACTGTTCTGAGTTTACTGCTGATCCTACAGCACTTCACGATTGGAAGACCGCGAAGAAACAAATTAAAGTTTTGGCTTCTTACCAGGTTGCAGATAATTATTATCAGTATGGTAAGACGGATGGTTGGGCATGTGACGATATGCCGACAGGAATCTATCTTGTTGGGCGTGACATTCCTGTTACACCAGGCTTTGATCATGAGTCACAGTATGCTTGGCAGGTAGCAAAAAATGATGGCGATTTTACTTTGTTTGGTATCACTTTCTTTACTTGGGAACAAAATATTCGCTACTATAGAATTTTTGTTCCTAAAAAAGAAGATGAATTCGGCAATATGGTTTGTCCTCCTTTGGATGAAGCTTTAGAAACTTTGGGACTTAAAAGTGAACATATTTATACTCTTGAAGTAGATGAAGGACATGAGCGAACCGAACCGACGGGTGTCTATTATTGGAATTTGGTCGATGAACCGAATACGGAGAGTGATACTAGACCTAGTTTTGTCGATGGTTGGTATGAAGATTATTTGAAGAGTGCTCCAGAAGGGGTTACTTTAGAAGAACGCAAGAAAGAGTTAACGTTTAACATTTACGAATTTGTTCGTGCTGGACTTGCAGATCATTATGCTTATCGTAGTCCTTATTCTGGTGTTGGTGAAGAAAATTTTGGTGATATTGATTTCATTTCTCGTAATGACAGTATAGAAGGATTAGATGATGCTTTTTATACGACGATGAGTAATCCTTTTTATGCATCTGGTATTTATGGGGGCTATAATCCATATCAGTGTACGACTTACGTTTATGGTCGTGTTTCTGAAGTGTTGGCAGAGAATGGTATATCCGGTAATTTAAATGTTTCAGGGCATGCTGGAAATTGGTATAGCAACAATTTAAATAAGGGTTCTAGTGGATATCCATCGTCTTCTAATGCAGGTGCACCAAAGGCGGGTTCAATCGCTGTTTTTGGCGGAGGTCCTGGTGGATATGGACATGTTGTGTTTGTGGAAAAAGTAAATCCTGATGGTACGATCGATATTTCGGAAGGTAATGTTCGTGGAACGAACAATAAATATGGGTATCGTTATACAGCGGGAATTGATCCGAATAGTTCGCAATTTAAGAGTTTGTATGGTCTGAATTTTACAGGATATATTTATACATTCGATTAGTAAAGGAGAGGTTGATGTGAAAAAAATTGGTTTACTTTTGATTCTCCTTTTCTTTGTGACTGGGTGTGGGATGCATTATGAAGTGGAGTTAAAAGATGGTGTTGTGACGGAGAATTCCTACATTACGATTTTGAATCAAGATATTAAGGGTGGTAGCGTCTATAAGACGTTTGATGAAATGATTATGAAATATGATCCTATTCATGATTTTTTACCTACTTATCATACAGAAGAGTTGATGGGGGATTCTTCATCGACATTAAAAATTATGGGAGAATATTATCCGAAAGATTATCAAAATTCTATACCACTTGGGCTTTGTTATCGTAGCGCTCAAGCTTTGCAAGATGGAGATATTTTCGAGATTCGTACGGATCAGAGGTTTACTTGTTTTGATGATTATCGTGAACTTGATTCTGTTAAGGTGACGTTTAAGACAGAATATAAAGTGTTACATCACAATGCAGATTCAACTAAGAATGGGGTTTATACTTGGAATATTACTTCTGATAATGCTTCTTATAAGCCGATTGAATTGAAAGTTGATACTTCGAAAAAAGAGGTAGTCAAAAATCCTTATTTGGGTTATTATATAGGTGGTTTGGTTCTTGTCGGTGCAGGAGTTTTGATTTTGTTTATTAAAAGAAAGCAAGAATCGATAAATCGTATTTAAGGGAGGAAGTTATATGAAATTTAAATTTAGAGCGGAACCTCAAGATATTCTTATTTTTATTCTGTTTGCTATCTTTCTTTTGTATGTAGTAGCGATTGGGGTTATCAATTTGTCAAGTTTTGCTCTCGATGGGGAATTTGCGGGATTAAATCCTCTTCCTGCTTTTTCTTCTCGTTATTTAACAGCGACACTTACGTTTTACTTTCTTTTTCTAGCAGGGTTATTTATTGCGGTTAGTTCTTACTTTTTTGAAAGAGAAAAGGGTTTTGGTATTACGACAGATAAGAAGGATAAAGGTTACAGTCGTTGGGCTAAAGATAAGGAAATGCAAGCTCAACTTGAAGTGGTTTATCCTACTAATGAGACAGCAAATGCTGCAGGGGTTCCTTTGATTTTGAAGGAAAACGAAGTTTGGGTTGACAATGGAGAGTTTCATACCCTTGTGATTGGTGCTACAGGTAGTGGTAAGACACAGACGGTGATTTTGCCTACGGTTAAGTTACTTTCTAAAGCAGGAGAGAGTATGATTATTACCGATCCTAAGGGTGAGATTTACGAAAAGACTTCTTCGATGTTAAGAGATAAGGGGTACAATATTTTGCTTCTTAACTTTCGTGATCCACAGCAAGGTAATGCGTGGAATCCTCTTACCCTTCCTTATCAGATGTATAAATCGGGTAATCAAGATAAAGCGATAGAACTTTTGGACGATTTGGCATTAAACATTTTGTATGAAGAGAACAATGGTAATGCTGATCCCTTTTGGGAGAAGACATCTGCCGATTATTTTTCGGGACTTGCTTTAGGATTGTTTGAAGATGCCAAAGAAGAAGAGATCAATATCAATAGTATTAGTTTGATGACAACGGTAGGAGAAGAAAAATTTGGGGGAACTACTTATGTTAAAGAATATTTTAATGCTAAGGACCCTAATAGTGCTGCTGCGATTAATGCTTCGAGTACGATTCTTGCTCCTAATGAAACAAGGGGTAGTATTTTAGCTGTTTTTAAACAGAAGATTAAGCTTTTTGCTTCACGTGAGAATTTATCTGAAATGCTTTCTTATAGCGATTTTGATTTTGAGAGTATTGGTGAAAAAAAGACGGCTGTTTTCATTATTGTGCAAGATGAGAAGAAGACGTATCATTCGTTGGTTACGATTTTCTTGAAACAGTGTTATGAAACTTTGATTCGAGTGGCACAAGAGCATGGTGGAAGTCTTCCGATTCGTACCAATTTCTTACTCGATGAGTTTGCGAATATGCCACCATTAAAAGATGTTACGACAATGATCACTGCTGCACGATCTAGAAGAATTCGGTTTACGATGATTATTCAAAACTTTGCTCAATTAAACCAGGTGTATGGAAAAGAAAATGCGGAAACGATTAAAGGTAACTGTGGTAATATTATCTATTTAATTAGTACAGAGCTTGCAGCTCTTGAAGAGATTAGTAAAATGTGTGGGGAAGTGAAGTCTAAAAAAGATGATAAGACGGCTTCGACACCTTTGGTTACGGTTAGTGATCTTCAACGTATGAAACAGTTTGATACGATCATTTTAAGAATGAGAACACAACCGTTTCGGACGAAGATGACTCCCGATTTTAAGATGAATTGGGGAAAGAGTTACGAGCTTGGAACGTACCCACAACGTGAAAAACGTCCCGTTTCCATTTTTGATATTCGTGAATTTGTGAAAGAGAAGAAGCGACAGAAATTATTCGAAATGATGGATCAATCTTCTAGTGGTGGTGCTACTAATCATCTTCCACCATTTACACCACCGAATATGCTTCAACCGGAACAAAGACCAGTTTCGCCTATTCCAAATCAAATGCCTTTTGCTTCTTCTAATCCTTTCGATCTCGATGATATGGTTCGTAAGATCGATATGAAGATTGCAGAAATTGAAGCAGAAGAAAAAAGAAATAAGCAAGAACAGGAAGAAAAACGGAAAAGGGGAATCGATCCGTATCGCGATTTTTCTGATTCGAATGCTTCGGTTCGAGATTTACCTAAAAGAAGCGTTAAAGCGGAACCTCCTAAGAAGGAGCATCTTACGATTGAAAAGGTCGAGAAGCCTATTATTACGAATCCACCAAAGATGGAAGAAAAGGTTACGATTCATCATGAAAATTTACCGAAAGAGGAAGCGAAACCTGCTTCTAATCTGGTCTTATCTGATGAAGAAGAGGACGATACGTTCTTCGATGACTTTTTTGACGATGAAGATTGATGCATCACCAAATGCATCTTTTTTCATATAGTAAAGTAAGAGGTGAAAAGAATGGATCATACGATTTCGGTGGAAGAGCTCATGAAAAAAATGGGGTTTGAGTCTCTTGATATTATCGATATTCGAGATCAATATCAATACCAAATGGGGCATATTCCACAAGCTAGAAACGTTCCAATGAATTTTTTACTTACTATTCCTGAAAATTATATTGATAAAAATAAGACGTACTATTTGTGTTGTGAATTTGGTTCACGTAGTAAGCGATGTGCCAATGAATTAAATCATTTGGGCTATCATGCTGTTAACATCGAAGGTGGATATCAGGAGTATCGTTTAAAGAATCATATTATCGATTCATAGGTCTAGAAATTCAAATTCTTGACTTTTTTTTGGGGTTTGATATGATACGTGCCAAAAGAAAAGAGGAATACCTATGGATTCTATGATTGATCGTATTTCTGAAATTTAAATTTCGGATTCTACTAAATTCCATTTAGTAGATACATTTCATGCTTATGAAATGTATCTATATAAACTTTTACAATTGGATTTAAAATATCGTAAACTATTTTTAATGAATCTTAAAAAGCGTGAAATTGTCGATAATCAGGAAGCGGAGTTACAAGAGAGTTTTTTGGTCGAGTTATATGGGTTAACGCAAAGAAGTAGTTCTTTCCCAAAATAATGAGGCATGGAATCATTGGTTTCATTACAATTTGAATATGATCGATGAGCAGTTGTTTTATACCGAGCGTAATTTAGAAAAATATCAATTGCGATTAAAGTAGGGACCTTTACATTGGGTCTTTTTTTCATCTTTTAAATAATTGATAGGGAATTGCTTATAATAAGATTGTATAGTAAAATAGAATTGGTTAGAAAAATAGAAGTTAGAAAGGTTTGGTTTCGTGCGAGAATTCATCGATTTTTCCATAACTTATATTACAGAATGCCTTCAGTATATTGGACCACTGGGAGGAATTTTGTTAGTTCTTTTGGAATCGATTGTTCCAGCACTTCCCCTTGGTGTTTTTATTACGCTTAATATTCATGCATTTGGTAGCATTCTTGGTTTTTTCTTATCTTGGATTGCAACTTGCTTTGGTTGTTTTCTATCGTTTTTTCTATTTCGTCATTGTTTTCAAAAAAGATGGAATCGTTTATTGTCACGAAAAAATGGTAGACAGTTAAGAAAGATGATGGAGCGTTTGAATCATATTTCTTTTTCTAATTTGGTCGTACTAGTTGCTTTGCCATTTACGCCTGCTTTTCTTATCAATATTGCATCGGGTTTATCGACGATAGAAACTCGTAAATTTATCCATGCGATTTTGTTAGGAAAGTTATCGATTGTGTTTTTTTGGGGCTATATTGGGAAGAGTTTGCTTGAAAGTGTTACGGATATTAGGACGATTATCCTTGTCAGTATTATTTTGGTTCTTTTTTATTTGGTATCGAAGATTGTTTCTTCAAAATTAAACATTGAATAGAGGTTGTTTTTATGGAATATGTTATTATAGGTTTGTTAGTCGTTATTTTGGTTGTGTCGATTCTTTCTTTATTAAAGAATGTGAATGAAAGTAATATTGTGGAGCGTTTGGGACGATTTGAAGTCAATGTGACGAAAGAGCTTTCTGTTTTTCGGACTGATTTGTCGCGTGATTTAAAGAATGACTTTTCTTCTTTAAATGAGAATATGGAGAAAAAGTTACTTTTGATTAATGAAAAAGTTAACGAGCGCTTAGATCAAAATTTCGAGAAGACGAACAAGACGTTTATGTCTGTTTTAGAACGTCTTAGTAAAATCGATGAAGCCCAAAAGAAGATTGAGACGTTATCTAGTGACATTGTTTCGCTTCAAAGTATTTTGACGGATAAGAAGAGTCGAGGTATTTTTGGGGAAGTCAATTTGAAACATATTTTAACTTCTGTGTTTGGGGAAAAGAACGATGCATTGTTTCAGTTACAGTATACTCTTCCGAATGGAACGATTGCCGATTCGATGTTGTTTGCACCAGATCCTTTGGGAAATATTGCGATCGATTCGAAGTTTCCTTTGGAGAATTATCGTTTGATGGTCGATAAGAACAATTCTTTACAAGATAGGGAAATGTACGAGAAACAATTTAAGATGGATGTAAAAAAACATATCGATGCGATTAGTAGTAAATACATTTTGCCTGGTGTGACATCCGATCATGCGATTTTGTTCTTACCAGCGGAAGCGATATTTGCGGAAATCAATGCCTATCACTTGGATCTTTTGGATTATGCTTATAAAAAACAAGTGTGGATTACGTCTCCTACGACGTTGATTAGTACACTTACGGTAATTCAGATGATCGTTAAGAACATTGAACGGGATAAATATACGTCGATTATTCATGAGGAACTTAATAAATTGGGTGTTGAATTTGCTCGTTATCGAGATCGGTGGGATAAATTATCGCGAAGTATTCAGGCGGTCAACCGCGATATTGAAAATGTCAATGTGACGACAGAAAAGATTAGTAAAAAATTTGAAAAAATCAACAGAGTGGAATTACAGGATGCTTTCGATGGAGATGATGAAAATGAGAACCTTTATGAAGTGCGCTAATATTTTGATTATTTGTGTGATTGTTTCGGTATCTATTTTTGCGTTTTATGATCGTATACAGGATGCTAGTTACGATCGTATTCCGATTGTTCTTTCGTTTATTCCCATTGTTTTTGCTCCCTGGTTGGTTAAGCATATTTTTCATTATGATATGCCTCTTACCTTACGATTTTTCTATTATGTGTTTGCATTTTTAGGTCTTACGTTAGGAAGTGTGTTAGGCTATTACAATAAAATCGCTTGGTTTGATCTTTTTGTTCACACGCTATCTGGAATTCTTACTTCCTTTGTTGCTCTTATCTTTTTAAAGAAAATCGGTCTTATTACGGATCAAAATTTATGGTTTCAAGTACTATTTACGATTTGTTTTTCGATGGCCATTGCTGGCGTTTGGGAGATTTTCGAATTTAGTTGCGACAAAATTTTAAAAGCCGATGCTCAGAAAGTGATGGAAAGTGGTGTCGACGATACGATGGGAGATATGATCGTTGCTACGCTCGGCAGTATTTTCTATAGTGTTTTCTATGTGATTGGTAGTAAAAAGATGAGTAGGAGCGAGAAGCAAAAATGGCTCGATCTTGTTTAAAAGAGAGATTTCTCTTTCTTTTTTTTGTATAAATTTGCTTGTTTTAACCATAATATAATTATAATAAAATAGAAATTAAATAATAGACTATTAGTAGGTGGAGTGAAGATAGTGCTTACGAAATTTTTTTTCTTTTTATTGGGGTTTGGACTGATGGTCATTGGATGTACTTATTTGGTTACTTATTTAAATTTACTTTCATTGGGGTATAGTTTGGAAGAATATTTTTCTTTTGTTATTACGAGAGTAGAGTGTTTGTTTTCCCTTGTAGGGTTTCTTATTTTAACGATTACTATTTTTTGGAAGGGTGGCTTAAAACATGATTTACATTTATGATGTTTTACTTAATTTTACCGATACCGATAAAGTGTATGAATTTTTTGAATGGGATACCAATGATACGATTGAACATATTAAAAAGATTCCCCTTTATCGGGTTTCTTCTTCGATGTTTCGCGATCTTTTCGATCATCGCATTCAGGTTGTAAAGGACTTTCTTTTGGAAATTGCGAATGAATGTGAAGTGTTTCGGGAACGCCAATTAGAAACGATTCCTTATGCTTCGTTATTTACCGATGGAAAAAGAGCTATGGCGGTAGAATTCGATAAAGAGGGAAATAGTATTTTTAGAAGTCATCTTCTTTTGGATGAGGAGGAAGAAATTTTAGATATTGCATTGAGACTCGATGAAGTTACGATATCTTATCAATTGGGAAAAAAGAATCGTTGGGGGCTTTTTTTTACGCGAAGTGAAGAGATGATTAAAAAGTATTTGATTAAAGAGATCAAGAGTACTTATCAAAAGAAAGAGGAGAAAAAGCTTTTGTTTTTATATCATGAATTTTTTAATGATAAAGAGACAGATATGGAGAAAATGTATAAGAAACTTACTTCTTCTTGTGATGATTATTTGACCGATTCTCATCGAAAACTCTATCAATTATTAAAATTGACTCATAAAAAGAAACAAGTATGATTTCTATGATCATGATTGTTTCTTTGATAAAGCACACAATATATAATATAAAGAAATATATACATAATTAATTGACAATTATTATATTTATGTGGTATAATTTGTCTGTAACAAAGGAGTTGAAATGAAAATGGCTAATCCTAATATGACAACAGCTATAAATGTAAATGTTCCTACTGAAGTAAAAGAGGAAGCTACTAGTTTATTTAATAGTTTAGGTCTTAATATGAGTACAGCAATAAATATGTTTTTAAAAAGAGCAATTTATGAAAGAGGGATCCCTTTTGAAGTAAAAAAACAGCCGTCTAAAGAATTAGCTGAGGCTTTAAAAGAATTGGATTATATGGAGAGACACCCTGAAGAATATAAAAGTTTCCATAGTGTTAAAGAGTTAATGAAGGACTTAAATAGTGATGATTAAGTATAGCATCAAAAGAAGTAATCATTTTAAAAAACAGTATAAAAAGATTTTAAAACAAGGTAAAGATATTTCCAAAATGGAAACAGTCATTGAAATGCTTGCAAGTGGAGAGTCATTAGATAAAAAATATAAAGATCATCATTTAAGTGATAATAAATACTATAGAGGGTGTAGGGAGTGCCATATAGAATCAGATTGGTTATTAGTTTATAAAATCGTAAATGATGAATTAATCCTATATTTAATTGAGACTGGTTCACATGCTGATTTATTTAATATATAGTAGTTTATTCATTTATATTAACATAATTGAGTTGGTTAAAGAGTGTTTTGATGCTCTTTTTTGTTTGTTTTAGAAACTTTATCGTTATTTACTAAATATGGGATACGTGATATAATGAATAAGAATCGTAGTAGGGAAGGAGGAAAATGATGGCGGTTAAACGTAGGATGAAGAGAAAAGCAAAATATACGTTTCTTTCGATTGTTAGTTTATTTGTTTTAACGATTTTGGTTCTTTATGTGAAAGATCAGAATTCGCTACGTTTAAAGGGAAGTAGGACGGTTACTTTAAATTTGTTAGAAGAGTATATTGAAGATGGTGTTCTTTATAAGGATCAAGATGTTACGAAAGAGGTAACGATCGATAGTAATGTCGATCTTGAAAAAGTGGGAAATTACCAGATTGTTTATACTTATCAGACAAGTAAGGGACACAAGATGAAGATTGTTAGGAGGATTATCGTTAAGGATCTTACGCTTCCTACTATTACTTTGATCGGTGGTAATGAGATTATGGTGGTCAAGGGAGAAGCATTTAACGATCCAGGATACGAAGCGAAGGATAATCTCGATGGGGATCTTCACGATCAAGTGAAGGTAAGTGGAAGTGTCGATACTTCGAAAGAAGGAGATTACGAACTTGTCTATTCTGTATCCGATAAGAGTGGGAACAAAGCTAAGAAGACGAGAAAAGTGACGGTTACGACGAAGAATCCTTTGACGATGAGTGTGGAAGAGTTTTCGTTAGAAGGAATGTTTACTGATACGATTTTGCCTTCTAAGAAAGCAAGTAGTGACTACATGGATAAAATCATTTATACGGGGGACTCCATTGTTCTTTATTACGATATTAATAAGTTGGTTCCGAGTAAGAGGCTTTGGTATAAGAATGGAATAGATCCTAAAACGGCTAGGTCTGATACGGTTTATCATTTGTATAAAGATACAAAGAAGACACTGGTTGACATGTACGAAGAAAATCAACCTGAGATATCGATCATTACCCTTGGATCCAATAGTGTTGCTTATATGGATATCGACGTGTTTATCGAAAACTACAAGGCTCTTTTAACCGATATTGTGAAAGCAAGTCCTAAGACGAAGTTAATCGTTCAGTCGATTCCTCCCGTTGACAAGAAAAAAGATTTGGATCATAGTCCTTTAAATAATGATAAGATCAATAAGTTTAATTATCATATCGTAAAGATGTGTCAGGAACTTGGACTTAAGTTTTTGAACTCTGCCGATGCGATGAAAGATAAAAATGGTTATGCCAAAGAAGGTTACTGTATTGAGAAAGATGGAATTCACCCAAGTAAACTTGGGCATACTGCAATCTATGACTATACAGAAAACCATGCATTTGAATAGGAGATGAAATGTGATGAAAAAGTTTATACTAATAGTAGGAATGGTTTTATTTACAATGGGATGTTCTAAAGAAGAAGTTCTTACTATCGATATGGATCAAGCTGTAGCAAGGCTCGATTCTTATGAAGAATTTGCTAGTTGCAAAAAAGCAAGCGAAGAGGATTTAAAGAATATTTATGATTTTGATGTTTCGTTATTGGAGGAATATCAAATTATGATGCCACAACTTGCCAATAAAGCGAATATGTACATGATTTTGAAAGTAAAGAAAGAAAATCAAGAGGAAGTAAGAAATATGCTCAATAATTTTACGGAAAAGTATATTGAACAATTTAAACTCTATGCTCCGAGTGAAGCAGATCTTATCAATAACAAAGTGATTTCTATTAAGGGGGATTACATTCTATACGTTGTATCTAATGATAATAGTAAGACTTTAAAAGAGATTATGAACAAATAGATACCATTTGATTGGTATTTTTTTGTTGAATTTTTCGTCGTTTTTTGATATATTGGTTTTCCAATATTTGAGGTGACTAAAATGAAATTAGAGTTCTGTAAGCAACTTTTGTATTTGTTTGAAGAAAAAGATGTTAAGAAAATGTTATCGCATCTCTATGTCGAAGAAGGGATTCAAGTTCTTTCTTCTCTTCCTTCTTCCGTGATGGAAATCGATAGTAAAAAAGTATTATCTTACGTAAAGAAGAAAGATTTTACCTCTTCTTTCTAGAGAATCGTTTTTAACTACTATTCTTTTTCTTTGTTTTTTGATATAATCACTACTAGACAGAAAGGCGGTATTCATATGATACAGACGAACCATGTGACATTAAAATTTGGGAAGAGAACGTTGTTTGAAGATGTCAATTTGAAATTTACAGCAGGAAACTGTTATGGAATCATTGGTGCTAATGGAAGTGGTAAAAGTACGTTTTTGAAGCTTCTATCTAATCAAATTGAGACAACTTCAGGAGAGATCGTCGTGACTAAGGGTGAGCGAATTGCTATTTTAAAGCAAGATCACTACGAATACGATGATACGAGAGTTATCGATACGGTTATTATGGGGAATACGAGACTTCATCAAATTATGATGGAAAAAGAAGAACTTTATCGTAAGACTGATTTTAGTGATGAAGATGGCATTCGGCTCGGCAATTTGGAAGCTGAATTTATGGAGATGGATGGTTGGAATGCAGAAAGTGATGCTGGAGAACTTTTGAATCATTTGGGAATCGATTCTTCTTGTCACTATCTTTTGATGAGAGAGATTCCTGTTAAAGATCGTGTTAAGGTTTTGCTTGCCCAGGCTCTATTTGGAAGTCCTGATAT
This sequence comes from uncultured Muribaculaceae bacterium, assembly GCA_964546995.1. Taxonomy (GTDB): domain Bacteria; phylum Bacillota_I; class Bacilli_A; order RF39; family UBA660; genus CAZJKO01. The sequence continues at coordinate 33,575 of CAZJKO010000003.1, forward strand.
TCTTTTACTCGATGAACCTACGAACAACTTGGATATCGATGCGATCAATTGGTTGGAAGAGTTTTTGATTGGGTTTCCCAATACGGTTATTGTGGTATCTCACGATCGGCACTTTTTAAATAAAGTTTGTACTCATATTGTCGATATCGATTATGGTAAGATGAAACTTTATATTGGGAATTATGATTTCTGGTACGAGTCGAGTCAACTTGCTCTAAAACAAATGAAGGAAGCCAACAAAAAGAAAGAAGAGAAGATTAAGGAACTTCAAGCATTTATTGCCAGATTCTCCGCTAATGCTTCTAAATCAAAACAAGCTACGTCACGAAAGAAGATGTTAGAGAAAATTGAGCTCGATGAGATCGTTCCGTCATCGAGAAAGTATCCGTTTATCGATTTTAAGATTGAGCGACCACAAGGAAAAGAAATTTTGACGGTTAAAAACTTGAGCAAGACTGTCGACGGTAGAAAAGTGCTCGATAAAGTATCTTTTCAAGTATTAAAAGGCGATAAAATTGCTTTTGTGGGAAGTGACGATATTGCGAAAACGACCCTTTTTAAGATTTTAATGGGAGAAGAGAAGTTCGATGGTGGAGAAGTGATTTGGGGAAAGACGATTCACCCTTCTTATGTTCCACAGGATAATAGTGAATATTTTCAACAAGATGAGACGATTATGGAGTGGATGGCGCATTATTATAACGTCGATGATGAGACAGTGTTACGTGGTTTTTTAGGAAGAATGTTGTTTTCTAATGACGATGTATTTAAAAAAGTACCTGTCTTGTCTGGTGGAGAAAAAGCTAGATGTATGCTTAGTAAAGCGATGCTTGAGAGTCCTAATTTCTTAATTTTAGATGAACCGACGAACCATTTGGATCTTGAAAGTATTACCTCTTTAAACAACGGTATGGGAAGATTCGATGGGGAAATACTATTTACGACACACGATCATGAAATGAACCAGACGATTGCCAACCGTATTATTGAAATTTTGCCACATGGTGTGATCGATCGAAGAATGAGTTACGATGATTATGTTTTAGATAAAGATGTGAAGAAAATAAAAGAAGAGAGTCTAGCTAAGTAGATTCTCTTTGCTTTTTATTATTGACATTGTTTTTATTTCCTTCTATAATATAGTGCAAATATCTTGAAAAGTTCTTAAAAAAAAGTTATGCTATAGATAGATGATGGGAGGTTGGTCCTTATGTTGAGTGCTGATGTTGTTGCTAAATATTTCTTGTCTAAAGATCCAAATCGAATCTTATTTAATAATCATGTTGTCACTAAAAATGATAGAAAATTTTATGAAGGCAATGCTCGATTAAATAAATATTTGTTTTTATCTCAAGTTGTGTATTTGGCAAAATATGAAACAAAATTAATTTCTGATCCTTTTGTTGCGTATGATAATGGTCCCGTTGTCAAGGAAGTTGTTGAGGAATATCCATTTCTTGTTTCGAGAAATGAGACTATTGATGTTCCTTTAACAGTAAAGGCATTTTTGGATAAGATTTATGAAGCTTTGAAGGATGCTTCTTATGATGAATTGATTGAAATAACTCATGAAGATCCAGAATGGATTCGATTAAGTAATGAAACGTTTCGTGCTCCAATCATGAATTTAGAAAACAACATTTTAGAATATAAACAAAGATATAAAGGATTAATAGAAGCATTAAAAATATGATAAATACAGTTGATATCGAAGTTGGGCAAGTATTGTGGCTTAAAGTTAGATATCAAATCGATGTTGTTTCTTTCGAAAAACACCCTATGTTAGTTGCCAAAATTAACGATGAATATATCGAAGTGATTGCACTAGATAAAACATTGGGTAAAATGCATCAACTGTTTCATCGCTATAATTATTATATTGATTCTGATCATCCTAAAGAAACGGTTATTTTTCAAGATAGTTATGCACAACTAAATACAAAATTGACAATAGATAATATCGATGAATTGAAATTTTCTAGAAAAACGTTAAATAAACTTTCTGTTCATAAACTAAATGATGTTTTGTTGGAATATGAGAACTATCAAAACAAATATGGCGTTGATGAACAGAGAATTGTTCATATGACAAAGGATGAAATTCTATATTTGAATCCGTATTTACAAGAAGATTTTGTCGTAGAGTAAAATGATCCTAAGGGATTTTTTTTATTTGATGAGACTTCCTTTTTCACAACGGTTGCCCCAGCTATCGATTAGTTTTCCATCTTGTTTGATGCAGATGATTTCACAGTGGTTAGGACATCTTCCACATTCTACTCCTTCTGTTTTGAAGTTTCGTTCTGTCATGTTGAAGTCGAATATTTTTTCTTCTTTTTTGTCTTTTGCTAAAATGGCTACTCCTAATGCCCCCATTAAGTGTCCGTTTTCATCGACGATGATTTCTTCTCCCGTGATATCTTCAAAGGCTTTTTTTACTCCGATGTTTTTGCTTACGCCACCTTGGAAGATGATTGGGGCTTTGATTCTTTTTCCTTTTCCAACGTTGTTTAAATAATTTAGAACGACACTTTGGCAAAGGCCTGCGATAATATCTTCTTTTTTGTGTCCCATTTGGGCTTTGTGGACTAAATCACTTTCGGCAAATACTGTGCATCTTGCCGCAATTTTGGTTGGTTTTTTACTGGTCAAGGCAATGGATCCGAATTCTTCTACTGGAACATCGAGTCGTTTTGCTTGACTGGATAAAAAGGATCCTGTTCCTGCAGCACAGAGGGTGTTCATCGCATAATCTGTTACAATACCATTTTCGATTAGAATGATTTTGGAATCTTGGCCACCTATTTCGAAGATGGTTTTGACGTCTTTATACTTAGAAAGGGTACCAATAGCATGGGCTGTGATTTCGTTTTTGATGATGGAAGCACCTAGTATGGTACCGATCAGTTTCCTTGCACTTCCTGTCGTACCAGTGCTAACGACGGTTACTTCTTTGTCGATTTGTTTTTTTAAATTTTCTATCAATTCTTTTACGGCTCCTACAGGATTTCCTTTGGTCCAAATGTAGTCTTTTGCTAGGATGTTATTGTCTTTGTCGATGATGACTCCTTTGGTAGAAATCGATCCAATATCAATTCCGAGATACGCTTTTTTCATTTTTTCTTCCTTTCTTCATTTCTAACATGTCATAGAATGCTTCCAATCTAGTTTTGATTCCTTCTTGTGATGTTTGATTGTCAAATGAAAAGTAGATGATGGGCATTTGATAATCAGAACATACTTTTTGAATGATGGGGATAGCACCGATTTCTGGGGTACAACCAAAGGGTTTGGTATGAATGATGCCATCGAAGTTGTGATCGATCAACCATTTGGTACGATAAATATTGTCTAATCCGTCGGCTCCAATTGTGTATTTACAGTAATCTTTGACTTCTTTTAACATTTTTTTGGTTTTCCATCGTTTCCAAAATAGTAGGTAAGATACATTGGTGAAGCGTTTGATTTCGATGTGCATTTTAGCAAGTGTTTTTTCTAATTCGTAGCTTGCTTGTGGTTCCATAGCCGTGTAAAGTTCGCCAATAATGCCAATTTTCATGCAGTTTTCTTTCTTTTTGATCGGAAGACGAAGGAAGGCTTTTTTATATTTATAATAATTCCATAGAAGAGTAATCGGGTTATTACATTTGGTGAAGTGTTCTTCTGTTTCTTTTTTTAAGTCGATGAAGCTATTGGTTTTGACTTCAAAGCCGATATTTTCTCGAATGTATTCATCGATGTTATCGAATAATTGAATCATGATGAATGCCATTAAAAAGTAATGGGCAAACTTGATGAACGATAAGTGTTTATTGATTTGTTTCATCATATGGTAGACTCTTCTTATCGATACATCTTTTCCAGTTAAACTATAGAATTTGAAATGATAACCTAAATCTTTTAGTATTTGTTCTTGAACTTCAGCGTAGTAACCATATCTACATCCTCCTCCTGCTTGGACTAAGATGTTGGCTCCATTTTCTAGGGATTCGAGGAAGTTTCCTAGATTGTATTTGAAAGGAACACAGACGAAATCTGGTGCATATTTGCTTCCTAGTTCAATTGTTTTTTTGGTGATGGGTGGTGGAGGTAGGACTTTGGCTTTCGTTAGTTTTTTAAATAAATAGGTGAATACATGATGGTATTCTCCTAAGTGGGGAAAACTCACTACTTTTTCATCATTCATGAGATATCACGTTTCCTTTTTGTTGATTTAAGATATCGACAAAACTTTCAAGACGGGTATATAGACCTGCTTCGGCATTTAGTTCGTCGATAATGATGGGTAAAATGGGGACACTTTTTACTTTTCTTATGACCATTTCGTTACAAAGGGAGTCTGGTCCACAGGGGAATGTTGTTAGAAGAACGATGCCATCGACACTTCGTTTATAGTGTGTAATTGCGCCTAAAAGATATCGATTGTAGGTCCAGTATACATCTTTGGAAATGGTTTCACTTTCAATCTCTAATTCGTCTTTTGGGTAAATATCCGAGTAAATTACTTCGATATCCATACTTTTTAAATAGCGAATAATGGGTCGACCAATCAATTCATCGTAGAGGTTATAGGGGTGACCTACGATTAGAATTTTTAACTTTTCTGTGTCTAGTCTTGCTTGTTGTTTTTCGATCCTCCATTCTTCTCTTTCTTTTTCTTTCCTTTTGGCTTTTTTATAAGCTTTCATGGTTTCAAAAGTTGTGAATCCCAGTTGTTTTCCTATTTTTAAGAACGCTAAGAGTTCATTTTCGTTTTTTTCAACATCGATATTATAATGAAGTAGTTCAACATCTTTAAATAGTGTATTGACTAAATCGTAGAGGACACTGAAATTGGTACATAGTTTTTCTTTTTTTTCGATACAGTAAAGTCTTGGAACTAAAATATAATCACATTTATTCTCTAAGTTTTTTATGTGTCCTAAAAATAATTTCATCGATAGACAAGCTTCGTCGATACTTTTTTTGGTCCCTTCTTCTAGTATTTCTTTATTGCTTTTATCACTTACTACGATGTCACAACCTAATTCCTTAAAAAAGGTCGTCCAAAGTGTTTGGTACTGATAGAATAGTAATGCTCGTGGAAGTCCTATTGTGATATTTTTCATGACATCCTCCTTATCTCTATACTATATGATTGATTTTTTGGTTCTAGTTTTAATCTTATCGACATTTTTTTTATTCCTTGATATAATGGTGTTATGAAAAATAAAAGCCAAGAGACATTCGATAGAGATCTTTCGTTTCAAATAGAAGGGGCGATTTCTAAAATAGAAAGACATCTTCCATACCATAGTAAATTTTTAGAAGAAGGGAAAAGACAATATTTTGAGAATTGTTTAACGAAAAGACATTTGCCTTACGATGTGTTTTCGTTTCATCCTTTGTGTGAGAAAAAAATCATTTATTATGGGGAGGAACCTTGTTTTGTTCGATGTTTGGAAATTACGTTTTCTCGTCCTATTCGCCATCAAGATATTCTTGGATGTTTATTTGCACTAGGGTTATCTCACGATGTATTTGGGGATATTTTTGTGGAACGTGATCACGCTTACGTTTTGGTTCTTTCCCATCTTTCTTCTTTGTTGATTCAGAATATAAAGATGATAGGGAAGAGTTCGGTATCCTTAAGAGAAGTTGATCAGATGGTTTTAAAGGAAGAACACTTTTGTTTTTTTCAAGTCGTGGTTCCTAGTTTTCGAATTGATGTGGTTCTTAGTAAATTGCTTTCTATTTCTAGGACTCTTTCCCTTTCTCTTTTGGGGGATCGTAAAGTGATGATCAATTACCGATTGGTGAGCGATAAGAGTAAGGTATTATCGTTTGGTGATGTGATTTCGGTTCGAGGGTATGGTAAGTTTCGTATGATGAAGGTAACAGGAACTAGTAAAAAGGGTCATTATTATGTAGAGATGATGAAATATCAGTAGGAGTTGAGTGGTATGAAGCGTGCGTTGGTGTTTGGATTCTTCTTTTTTCTTTTGTTTTTGGGATGGACGGATGTCTATGCGAATCAAAAAGCAATTAAGAAAAGTCAAGTGTTTTCTTGTGATGGGGTGATGTATGGGTACCATGGGGATCCTATTCATTATCATAAGGTGTTAAAGAAAGGGGATACGTGGTATCCTGCGGGAGAGGAACTTGATCCTCCTTGTCTTCCCTCTTCCTCTTCTTCTTTTCGCGAAGTAGTAACGCTTAGTAGTTGTGTCGATGGGGATACGGCAAAATTTATTACGAGCGATGGGGAAAAGACGACGCGTTTTTTGGCTATCGATACACCAGAGACGGTTCATCCAAAGAAAAAGGCCGAACCATTTGGAAAAGAAGCAAGTGAATATACTTGCCATGCCCTTAGTCACGCTAAGGAAATCGTTTTGGAGTACGATCCAGGTAGCGAAAAGGTGGATAAATACGATCGGTATTTGGCATGGGTGTTTGTCGATGGTACTTTGCTTCAACAAAAACTAGTGGAGGAAGGTCTTGCTAGTGTTGCCTACCTTTATGGTGATTATCGTTATACGTCGTTACTTCAAGATAGTGAAGCTGTCGCTAAGGTCCATCAAGTAGGTAGATGGAACGAAGACGCGGTTCGATTAAAAGAGACGGAATTAAATCAAAAAGAGGATGTTTCGTTTTTCGATTCTTTTTTTGACAAGCTCAAAGAATTTGTTGATAATATCATCGAAGAAATCAGAAAATTCTTTAAAAATTTGTTTTAGTTTCCCCTGTTGTGTTATAATCGAGATATACATATGAAAAGAAAGAAGGCAAATTATGAAAAATGATACAATAAAGAACGGTGTCATTATTGTTTTGGTATTACTATTGGTCATTGGAGGTAGCTTTTTTACGAGCGAACTTACCCGTCGCGAGGAAAGTGTTCCTGCTTCTAGTGAACAGAAAGAGCATACGCCAATTGGAATCGATCAATACTTAGCACTTAAAAAGGGAGAAGAAAAGGCTATTATCTATATTGGGCGTCCTACTTGTTCTGCTTGTAAGATGCAGGATCCTTATTTGAAGAATGTCGCTTCAGAATATAATTTGACTGTTTACTATTTAAATACGGATGAACTCAGTGCACAAGAACATAGTCAATTGATGGCAAGTGATGCGTACTTTAACAATGGGTATGGAACACCATTACTACTAATTGTTCAAAACGATCAAATTATCGATCTTGCACAAGGTGCTAGACAAAAAGATGGTTTGGTAACGTTCTTTAAGACGAATGGATTTATTCAAGAATAGAGGGATTTTATGGAAAGTGTATATGAAAAAGCTCTTGCTTTTAAGCAAAAGTATCCTCTTTGTATTGCTTGGCGTCTTCGGAGGAATGCCTCTATTATCGAGAAGCATCTAAACGAAGGAGAAACGGTCGATTATGTGTTTGTCGCTCAGAAGAACGATAATCCTTTTCACATTATTGGTTCTTGTGTTGTTGCCCTTACCAACAAGCGCATTTTAATTGGACGAGATCGCGTGGTGATTGGGTACTTCTTAGATTCGATTACGCCTGATTTGTTTAACGATTTAAAAGTTAAGGCTGGAATTGTCTTTGGAAAACTTCATATCGATACGATCAAAGAGTTTATTACACTTTCTAATATCGATCGTCGTGCTCTTCCAGAGATCGAGACAGAAATTTCGACTTTCATGATGGAACAGAAACAAAAATACGGTTTAAATCATCAAGAAAATTAGAAAGAATCATTTGTCACTAGGCAAATGACTCTTTTTTTGTTATACTTTTAATAAGGTGAGAAAATATGAAGCGAGTATTTTATTTTATCTTGTTACTTTTTATTTTGTTTGTTGTCTATCAGTTTGTGGTGATGCTTTTTATCGATCATCATCAAGTTAGTTACACTATTGCTCAAGATGAAAAATCTTTTTCGATTACGGAGACTTTTTCGAAAGAGAATAAACAAGATCACTATTTTTTTGAAATTCAAGAAGGGGATCATTTATTCTATTTTCATTCTAATACTTCGATGGGGAAACGCGATCATGTGATTCAAGCTTTGGAAGTTTTTTTGCAAAATGATCTATATTGTCTTTATCCTGTTTTAGAAAAGGATACTCCTTCTTCCATTGTTTGTCTTAAAGATGGAAAGCTTGTTTCTTATGCTTCTTTACGGCAACAAAACAATGTGGATATTGGTTCGTTTGTCGAAATTCTTCAAAATAAGGGATATCAAAATCCAGGGTGGCAAGTATCCTATACTTCTAAAGAGTATCGTGGGAAACTTGTCTATCAAGATAATTTGATCGATGGTGAAATTGTTACGTTGTGGAATTATCAAGGATTGGATTTGTATCAAAAAGAGGATCTTTCTTCTATTTCTCTTCTTTCTAGCGATCGATACGAAAACGATTTTGGTGCTCTTGTTTCTCATTATTACATCATTCCGAATTACGATCAAAAACACGATTTTAATACGATGTACCTTGTCAATTTATTGGATCACAGTAAAAAGAGTCTCTATTTTGATGACGATATTTCGTTTGATTCCTATGTTCAAGGAGTTGTCGATTCTAAATACTATTTATTCGATCGAGAACATAAAAAGCAATATGAAATCAATCCGAAACAAGCATCTTCTCGTCTTATTGGAAGTATCGATTTAGAGGGACAATACTTCGATGGTGAGTCTTGGTCTAGTGTTCCTATTTCTCGTTTTGTATCAGAAAAACTTACGTTTCCTACCCCTGTTTCTTCTTCCGTTAAAGAAAAATATCCTGATGCGACCATTTATGAATTCTTCGATCGTTCCTATGTCATTACGCCTCAAAAAGAAGTTTATTTGGTTTATCGAGATCATCTCGATCATCCTATTTTCTTATTTCAAGATTCTATGATGCAATCGGTTACGTTAAAAGATGGGGCTATTTACTATATTAAAGATAATATTCTTTATCGTTATTCAGATATTCATGGATTAAAACCGCTCGTTTCTTACAATGAGTTTCGTTATAATCATCAATACATTTATGATGTATATTTAAGTTATTGATAACAGAAAATGTTATCCATGATGCTAGTGAGTTGTTCTTTTCGTCAAGGGAACACTCACATTTTTCTTTGTCTAAAAAACGTGGGTAATTTTTTCTTTCTTTTTTGTTTGCAATTCTTCTATAGTTTTTGTATAATGTATGCGAGGTGATGGGGATGGAACGTCTACAAAAGGTGATTGCGCATGCTGGAATTGCTTCGAGAAGAAAAGCGGAAGAAATGATTCAAGCAGGGCGTGTTAAAGTCGATTCTAAAGTTATTTTAGAATTAGGGTATCAAGTTGGACCAAAGCAAGAGATTCGTGTCGATGACGTGATTTTGGAAAGAGAGGAGAACGTTTATTTTCTTCTTAATAAACCAAGGGGGGTAGTCACGACAACACAAGATGATAAGAACCGTAAGACCGTGGTCGATTTCATCGATACAGATAAACGAATTTATCCTGTAGGAAGACTCGATTACGATACCACAGGAGCCATTCTTTTAACCAACGATGGAGAACTTGCCAATTATTTGATGCATCCATCTCACCATATCGAAAAAGTATATGTTGCCAAAGTCAAAGGAATTGTCAAGGGCGATACGATCAACCTTTTAAAACGAGGTGTCCTTATCGATGGAGTGAAAACGGCTAAAGCTCGCGTTAAATTACGACGTGTCGATTTGGTGAAAGAAACATCGATGGTCGAACTTACGATTCATGAAGGAAGAAATCATCAAGTAAAGAACATGTTTCAAGCAGTGGGTTTTGATGTATTAAAGTTAAAACGAATTCGAATTGGCTTTCTCGATTTGACAGGCTTAAAATCGGGAGAATACCGTCCCCTTACGAAAAAAGAAGTCGCTACGTTTTATGCGATGATGAAAGAAGGAAAGTCGTGATGAAGACGAAAGATCGCATTTATTTCTTTTCCTTTTTACTCTTGGTGATCGATCAGTTCAGCAAATATTTGGTTGTCCATTCTTTCTCATTTAATCAACCGTATCCTTTGATTCCCTCTTTTTTTGATATTCGTTATGTTCAAAATGAAGGTGGAGCATGGGGAATTTTTGCGAATGCTACATGGGTTATTACGATTGTCAGTTTCGTTTTTCTCTTTTTTTTAAACCAGTATTTATCTCGTAAGGAAACGTTTTCGAAGCTTGCTCCTTTTTCTTATGCTCTATTGATGGGGGGCATTTTAGGTAATTTTATTGATCGAGTTCTCTATCAGTATGTGATCGATTTTTTTAGTTTCCATTTTTTTGGTTACTCGTTTCCGGTGTTTAACTTTGCGGATATTTTTATTGTCGTTGGTATGTTTTTACTTATGATTGATTTATTGAAGGAGGAATATGATGAATATTGTCGCCACAAAAAACGATGTTAGATTAGATCAGTATTTAGCTTCGGAACTTGAAATTAGTCGAAGTAAAATTCAGAAATTGATTAAAGAGGGAAAGGTGCTTGTCCATTCGAAGGTTGCTTCTTCTAATTATCTAGTAAAAGAAGGAGATAACATCGAGATCGATGATGTTCTATCCTTCGATATTACGGTGGAAAAAGAGAATATTCCTTTAGATATTGTTTATGAAGACGACGATTTGATTGTTGTCAATAAACCTAGTGGAATGGTTGTTCATCCTGCTCCTTCTCATTATTCTATGACGCTTGTCAATGCTCTTTTATACCATTTTGATCTTGCTAAAGGGTCTAGTTCTTTTCGTCCTGGAATTGTCCATCGTATCGATAAAGATACCAGTGGACTTTTGATTGTCGCAAAGAGCGAAAGGGCATTTGAAAAGTTGTCTCAAATGATTGCCAAAAAAGAAGTAAAACGAATTTATGTTGCTTTGGTGGAAGGGGTCATACCTCACGATACAGGAACAATCGATGCTCCCATTGGAAGAGATACCGTCAATCGTCAAAGAATGATGGTGACCGATGTCCATAGTAAGCTTGCGATTACCCATTTTAGAGTGTTAAAACGTTTTTCTCACCATACGTTAATTGAATGTCAATTAGAGACGGGAAGAACGCATCAAATTCGTGTTCATATGAGTTATATTGGTTATCCTATTGTCAATGACCCTGTTTATGGTAAACATAAAAAAACGAGTGAATTTGGACAATTATTACATGCAAAAAAATTGATCTTTTCTCATCCCATTACAGGAGAAGAGATGACTTTTGAAGTCGATGTTCCTCAAGAGTTTTCAAAGATGGTGGAAGAATTAACTCGCATTTAATACGTAGATACTAAGAGATAAAGCTGTTGCAAATAATCCCCACAAGAGATAGAGATTTAAGAATTTGTTGCTTTTCTCTTTTAATTTTGTCGTCTGTTCGTAGAGAAAAAGACTTGTGATAAAAGTACCCATCGTCGATACAAATCCTAAGAATGTGTTTTCGAGATAAAAAAACACAAAAGGGAAAGATTGGTTGAACAAATAATTGATTAGTAAGATACGGTAATAAGATTTAGGTGGCTCTTTTATGCCATATTCATTTATAATTTGGTAAGAACTAATGGCAATTAAAAAATAGATAATCGGCCAAATGATTCCAAAAATATAAGCAGGAGGAGCAAAGATAGGAAGAACTAATTCGTTATAAAATTGTGCATTTTGGACAAAGATACTCGATAGAAACCAAGGAAGTAATAGGGATAGAAATAAAAGAATTTTTTTCACGGAACGTTCACCTCTTTCTTTATTCTATGAAATAGGGTATAATAATATTATTCTTATAAAGGAGAAAATAAATATGTTAGAGCAAGAAGCGAAACAGTTAAATGATAGAGAATTTATTGTAATGAAATTGCTTCATTACTTTATTACCGAGAAAAATTATAATCCGATTATTTTACAGGGTGTTGAAAATGAAATTTGGCTTGAGAATTTGACGAGTGATTATCAAATTGTTCGGATTGTATCGAATTATATTCACAATGATGAACAGATGAATTTCGATCTTTTTAAGACGAAGCGTATCGTTCGTAAAATTAAAGCTAAGACATTTTCATTTCATATGAATACTCTTAGTATTTATACCGATTTAGGAGATAGTGCTTCCTTAATCGAAGCAAAGGATATTACGTCTATTAAAGCGATGAGCGAAGAGGAACTTTTGGCATCTAAACCGTTGCTTGAAACTTTTTCTGATATCAAAAACAAATTATCCTTTAGTGAAGAGGGAATTCAATTGTTCCTTAAAATAACGAATGATATTAATGAAAAAAATAAGAAGGATGCGTCACAAGTCGAAGATGTATTTGCACCAAAGAAGCCAGTTGTGACCTACGTTCTTATTCTTATCAATATGCTTTTGTTTTTTGGACCAAAACTATTTGGTTGTTACGATGAAGTGATCGATCTTTTTTGTACACATGGTCCATCGATTCGCATTTTATCCGAATACTATCGGCTTCTTACAGGAGCGTTTCTTCATGGATCGCTTATGCATTTGTTGTTAAATTGCTATTCTCTTTTTGTCATTGGCAGTCAAGTTGAGAGCTTTTTAGGAAAGGGAAAGATGCTTGTTATCTATTTATTTAGTGCTCTTTGTGGAAGTCTTTTGTCGATTACCTTTAGTGGACGTTATGCTAGTGTTGGTGCTAGTGGGGCACTTTTTGGTTTAATGGGAGCCATTCTTTATTTTGGATATCATTATCGAGTTTATTTAGGAAATGTGATGAAGAGTCAAATTATTCCTTTGATTCTCATTAATTTGGGGTATGGGTTCTTGGTATCCGGAATCGATAATGCTGCCCATATTGGAGGATTAATCGGTGGATGTTTGATGACGATTGCCTTAGGAATCAAATATAAAAGTACTAAGTTCGAACAGGTAAATGGTATCATCGTCACTGTTTTATTTACGGCATTTCTTCTCTACATGGGACTTGTTTATGCAAGATGATTTTTTTTAGAACACTTTTTGTCTGTGTTCTTTTTTTGGGTATTTGTAATTCGTTTGCATTATTTTGGATGGCTATGCTATAATAAGTGAAAACAAGAGGTAATCATTTTGGTGTGAAGGAGATTCGTTTATGTTTGATTTTAGAGAAATTAGTGAATTTTTAAGAGATGCATCTAAGTATATTATTGCTGTAGTTGTACTGATTGTGGTGTTAACTTTTGTTGTTGCCTTTCAAACAGTAGCGGGTAATTCGATGAATCCTACTTTGAAAGAAGGGGAAATTTTATTGTTGAACAAGTTTTCTCACCAATATAACCGAAATGAAATTGTAACCGTTATTGTCAATGGTAAGAGTTATGTGAAGCGGATTGTTGGGTTACCAGGTGAAAAAGTTGAATATATGAAGGATGTTTTATATATTGATGGAAAAGGATATAAAGAACCTTTTTTAGCGAGTCATATTAAGACACATAACTTTTTATTCGAAGATATTTGTTCTTTAGAAGATTGTCCTGATGGAGTGATACCTGATGATATGTATTTCGTATTAGGAGATAATAGAGGTGAGTCAGAAGATAGTCGTAATAAAGAATTTGGACTTGTTCCGAAATCTCAAATTAAAGGGAAAGTGTTCTTTCGAATTTGGCCAATTAATGCTTTTGGTGGAATTTAACTATTTCGTTGCTAATTTATAGCAATTTTTTTATTTTTAGGCGTTTTTTGATTACTATTTGTGCTTTTTATGGGGTGAAAAGCGATAATTTGTTGTATTTTGTCGTAATTGTGATATAATGTAATCGACTCAAAAAACTTTATTTTATGCACTTTTTTGAAATTTTTGAGTAAATATTAATGGGAGGTAAAATATGCTAAACAAAAAAAGAATAGCGATCTTTGTCGGATTTTTATGTTGCTTATTCTTTATGACAACATTTGCTGGTGGAACGACACAGAATACAGCTATTGCTACACGTCAAGTAACGTTCATCGATGGTTACAATAATAGTACTGTAGCAGAGCAAACGATCGAAGTTGGTACAGATGCAGAAGTTCCAGATGATCCAAAGCATGATAATTTTGTTTTTGCTGGTTGGTATCTTTATGATGATCAAGATGTTAGAGTAACAGATTTTACAAATATTTTAGAGAATTTAACTGTCATTGCAAAATATGCTGGAGATTTAAATGGAAATGGTATTGCAGATGACAACGAAACGCGTTATACCGTTACGTTTGTCGATTCTTTTGATAACCGTGTTTTAGGAACCGATACTGTATTACCTGGAATGAGTGCAACAGCGCCAGTTGTACCAGCACACGATGGTAGAACATTTGTCGGTTGGAATGTAGATTATACGAATGTTAATGGTAATATTACAACTAACACAGTATACAATTTGAATCAAAATGTTCAAGATGAAACGGTTTTCCACAATGTAACTTTTATCGATTCTGAAACGGATGAAGTAATAGCTGTTGTGAGAGTTGCAGATGGTTTGACCGCACAAGCACCAGTGCCAGCTGTTCATGCCAACAGAGTGTTCGATTATTGGGATGGTAATTATAACAATGTTACAAGTGATCGCACGATTACGGCTGTATACACAGATGATTTAAATAATGATGGTATTAAAGATTATTTAGAACAACACTATACAGTAGAATTTATTATTAATGGTCAACATGGTCAATTTGCAAACGATGCTATCCTAACATATGAAAATATTGTAGCAGGATTAACGTTTGATCAAATTGGAATTGTATTACCAAGTACAGTGTTAGAAAATGAACATTACGAAGCTTTATGGAGTGAAGTAAGAAATGGAACACTTGTACCTTGGGATACAACGAATATTGGTGCAACTGTTGTAAATGGTAATTTGGTTTATGCTGTAAGCTTTGTACCTGATGTGGACGATAATTCAGATGGTATAGCAGATGCTGATCAAGCTAAATCAAAATTAACTATTTCTTATGTTAGTATCAATGAAGAAACACAAACTGAATATGTGATTGAACAAATAGAGGTAGAGAATGTACTAGAAAAGATAGAATACTCTATTCCTGTAAAGACATTCGATCACTATACAGAAAAAGCAGGAAATCCTACTAGTATTGTTATGCCAAATCATGATATGGAAGTAAAGATTTATTATCATGTAAAAGGCGACGATAACGATAAAAATGGAAGAGATGATTCTGAAGAGTACTTCGACTTAAACGTTCAATACATTAGTAGAGGTACATCTGGTGAACATTTACTAGATACTTTAACAAAGACAAACGTGAAAACAGGAACTGTAGTTAATATTGCAAAAGATTTCCCTGGATACTTAGTTGATGCTGATCAACCTAGTGAAGTAACGATTACGAATAAAGATGAAACTGTCGTTATTTACTATCATGTCGATGGTGACGATAAAGATAACAATGGGCGAAATGACTCTGAAGAATACTTCGATTTAACTGTTCGATACGTTAGTAAAGGAACAGATGGAGAATACTTACTTGGAAGTTTTGCTCAAACAGATGT
>CAZJKO010000003.1:49124-55546 GCA_964546995.1 uncultured Muribaculaceae bacterium
TTAGTAAAGGAACAGATGGAGAATACTTACTTGGAAGTTTTGCTCAAACAGATGTTAAAACAGGAACGACTGTAAGTATTGCTAAAGATTTCCCTGGATATCTTGTTAACGATGGTCAACCTAGTGAAGTAACCATTACTGATAAAGATGAAACTGTTGTTGTTTACTACCATGTCGATGGTGACGATAAAGATAACAATGGGCGAAATGATGCTGAAGAGTACTTCGATTTAACTGTTCAATATATTAGTAAAGGAACAGA
Source organism: uncultured Muribaculaceae bacterium (assembly GCA_964546995.1). Lineage (GTDB taxonomy): Bacteria > Bacillota_I > Bacilli_A > RF39 > UBA660 > CAZJKO01. The sequence continues at coordinate 49,387 of CAZJKO010000003.1, forward strand.
TGGAGAATACTTACTTGGAAGTTTTGCTCAAACAGATGTTAAAACAGGAACAACTGTTAGTATCGCCAAAGATTTTCCTGGATATCTTGTCAATGATGGTCAACTTAGTGAAGTAACTATTACTGATAAAGATGAAAGTATCATTGTTTACTATCATGTCGATGGTGACGATAAAGATAACAATGGGCGAAATGATTCTGAAGAGTACTTCGATTTAACTGTTCAATATATTAGTAAGGGAACGAACGGAGAATATATTCTTGGAAGTTTTGCTCAAACAGATGTCAAAACAGGAACGACTGTAAGTATCGCTAAAGATTTCCCTGGATACTTAGTCGATGAAGGTCAACTTAGTGAAGTAACCATTACAAATAAAGATGAAAGTATCGTTGTTTACTATCATGTCGATGGGGATGACTCTGATAACAATGGACGAAATGATGCTGAAGAGTACTTTCAATTGACAATTCATTATGTTAGTCAAGGTACCAATGGAAGTTACGATTTAGGAACTGTTGTTGAACCTAAAGTAAAGATGGGAACAAACTACAGTTTAGTAAAAGACTTCGATGGATATCAAATTAACGATGATCAAGATGAATTCTTTACTATGCCAAATCATGATGCTGAAACTACTGTTTATTATCATGTAGATGGGGATGACTCTGATAACAATGGTAGAAATGATGATGAAGAGTACTTTGATTTAATGGTACGTTATATTAGTGAAGGAACAAATGGAGAGTACTTGCTTGGAAGTTTTGTTCAAACTAATGTAAAAACAGGAACAACTGTTAGTATTGCTAAGGATTTCCCTGGATATCTTGTCAATGATGGTCAACTTAGTGAAGTAACTATTACTGATAAAGATGAAAGTATCGTTGTTTACTATCATGTTGATGGTGACGATAAAGATAACAATGGGCGAAATGACGCTGAAGAGTACTTCGACTTAAACGTTCAATATATCAGTAAGGGAACGAACGGAGAATATATTCTTGAAAGTTTTGCTCAAACTGATGTCAAAACAGGAACGACTGTAAGTATTGCTAAGGATTTCCCTGGATACTTAGTTGATGAAGGTCAACTTAGTGAAGTAACGATTACAGATAAAGATGAAAATATTACTGTTTACTATCATGTCGATGGGGATGACTCTGATAACAATGGACGAAATGATGCTGAAGAGTACTTTCAATTGACAATTCATTATGTTAGTCAAGGTACCAATGGAAGTTACGATTTAGGAACTGTTGTTGAACCTAAAGTAAAGATGGGAACAAACTACAGTTTAGTAAAAGACTTCGATGGATATCAAATTAACGATGATCAAGATGAATTCTTTACTATGCCAAATCATGATGCTGAAACTACTGTTTACTATCATGTAGATGGGGATGACTCTGATAACAATGGACGAAATGATGCTGAAGAGTACTTTGCGTTGACGATTCATTATGTTAGTCAAGGTACAAATGGAAGTTACGATTTAGGAACTGTCGTTGAACCTAAAGTAAAGATGGGAACAAACTACAATTTAGTAAAAGACTTCGATGGATATCGAATCAATGATGAACAAAATGAGTTCTTTACTATGCCAAATCATGATGCTGAAACTACTGTTTATTACCATGTCGATGGAAACGATGAAAATGGTAGTGGAAGACGTGATGATGAAGAAATGGTTTCTGTTACTGTAAGATATCTCAATGCTTATGGAAAAGAGATTGAAGCAAATACTCAGTTAAGTGTTTTAGCAGGTACAACACCTACTATCAATGCAAAAGATATTGTAAATTATACACCAGTACAAAGTAGCGTTTCACCTTTGATACCGTTTGGTGAAACTTATACAGTTGATATGGAATACACTGCTAACATTACTGGTATTGTCGTAAAAGAAGAAGAAGGAAAATCATTACAATTCTCTGTTGGTGCAGATGAAAGTGAACTTAGAAGTCGAATTCATGTTTATTTACAAGATGCCGATGGCGTTCTAAGAGAGGAAGTAACAGATTATACTACTGACTTTGATTCTTATAAAAGTACTAGTAGAGAACATCAATTGAGAATTGATTACAATTATAATGGAACACACTTTAGTGATACAAGTTTAGTTTATATTCTTGTAGCAGGAGAAGTTAGTGAAAATGGATTCGATTTAACTTATACAGAAGGTGCTCGTACTTATAAAGTGAATCGTTATGGTACAGGTACGATTATCGGAGGTACAAAAGATAGTGATCCAGTTGATTACGAATTCTTGGAACTTACTAAAAATTATTTTGGAAATGTAGAAATGGTTAGTGCTACTGCTCATTATGAAGGAAATAAAGAAGCAAAGCTTGAAATTTCTAATCGTGTACGTTATTACATGTATGGTGTATTCACTGGAAATTACTATAATTCTGTATTTATTGTAAAAAGAAGCGATAATAAAGATATTGTAAAAGATGGTGAATCTAAGTTAGAAACTATCGAACTTACTTATCGTAAAGATGGTTCTTTATACATTATGAGTTTTAGATATGAAAACAATGCGTTTCACGTTGAATCAACACAAAAAGTAGATTAATTTCTACTTTTTTGTTTTTTGATAGAAAAGTATGATATAATGAGGTTGGTGATGCATATGGCTTATATTCGTTATAAAGAGGTAACGAAGCACTTTAATTTTTCGAAAGTGATGATGGAAGAAGATTTACCTGACTATATTCGACATTACATTAAAGAAGATGAAAACATATTAGTTGCGTATAAAACGAGTCGTGATCATGGCGTTTTTACGGATAAGAAGGTAGTATTGTTCGATAATGTTAGCAAGTTAGGCATGTCAAAACAAATTCATACGATTCCTTATCAGTCTATTTCTGTTTTGGATGTTGTATTTGGTTCTCGTAGTGCAGAATTGAAATTTTGTTTAGATTGTGCTTTTCCTGTCAATTTGAAATTTGTCAATATGTCGGCAGAGGATAAAGTGCGACTTCGTCTTTTATATACGTGTATTAACCGTATTGTCAATGATCAAGAACCATTAAAAGAAGACGTTAGGCGTTTAAAAACGAATGATGTTAGTTTTAAAAAATAAGTAGAGGTGTTTGTGATGAAAAAAGAAAATGAAAATGAAAAACAAAAGGAAGTTAAAAAACAAGAAGTAGAACAAGAAGAAATGGATGAAGAATTTGTTGATAAAAAATCGAAAGTATCTAAAGTAATCAATGTTGTTTTATGGGTTGTTTTGATTATGTGGATGGGAATTTGTGTCTTTGATTTTGTTAGAGTAAAAATGAATGATACACCAATCTTTTGTGTCAATAAGACGACAAAGGATTATAGTGATGGTAGTGTCGATCGTTGTATTGGATTGGGATACAAAGTTTATCACTATAAAAGAGAAGCGATTAAAGCAGTTGAATTCAAACCATTATGGGCAAAAGAGAGATTATCTGATTTGAAATAATCTTTCTTTTTTTTAAGTGTTATGATATATTATAAATGTTATTAGGATTAGGGGTGGTAAGATGGCCTATATTAAGTTTAAGGAATTATCAAAATATTTTGATTTTAAAGAAGAGATCCTTTCTATAGAAGAACTACCAGAATATGTGATGGAATATGTAGAAAAGGAGGAAACAGTTCTTACGTCTTATAAAAATACGAAAGATTATGCTGTTTTTACGGATAAGAGAATGATTTTATTTGATAAAGATCCTCTTGCTTCTCATTATAAAAAAGTACATATTATTCCTTATGTCTCTATTTCTACTAGTGCTATTAATTTTAAACCTGGTAAAGTAGAATTATTATTTAGTTTGGATAGTGGATATCAGATGCATATTAACTTTTTAGAAATGGATCATGCGAAGAAGGAGAATCTTAAGAAAGTTTATAAGATGATGATGAAGGTTAAAATTGTTTGAATTTTATCCATTCGTATGTTAGAATTTTAGTAACGATAGAAAGAAGTGATTAAGTATGAAAACAGGTCTTAAATATTGCGTGCGGGGGGGGACCTTACTAGACAAATAAATAAAGTCACTTCTTTTTTGTGTGTAAATACAGGATAGGTTTATCCTGTATTTTTCGTGTGATAAAAAGATGAGAGGTGTGAATGATGAAAGAAGAAAAACAGAAGAAATTATTTTTAATAGGGATGAGTGTTTTGTTCCTTCTCGTTTTGCTTTTCGGAGGAACGTACGCATGGCTTACCTTACAACTCAAAGGAACCAAAGTAAATGTGTTACGAGCAGGAAATCTTGCTTTGATCTTACATGATGAAAATAGTATTGGGATTCATCAGGACAAAGCGGTACCCACTCTCGATAAAGTTGGAGAGACACTAGATCCCTATCACTTTACGTTAGAGAATTTAAGTGATCTACCAACAGGATATACAATCTATTTGGATGATTTGGATCTAGAAGAAGGAGAAGAGCGAATGCTTGATGAATACCTTCGATATAGTCTAACCAAAGATGGAACAAGTAGAACGGATGATCTTACTTCAACAGGAGAAAATCCTAACCGTGTGTTAGATAGTGGAACGATCGCAGGAGGACAAACGATTACTTACGATTTAAGAATCTGGATCAATATCAGTACGGGAAATGAAGCAATGAATAAAGTATTTCGGTCTAAGATCAGGGTGGTAGCGATACAAAAGGAAGAAAAGGATTGTTATGTTTTCAATAAAGAAACGAAAGAGATTACCGATTACCTTTGTTCTATTGGAAATGAAAATGGGATGTTAGAGTCTTCTATCGTTACGATTCCAGAAGAAATCGATGGAGTTACCGTAGAGAGGATTGGAGAGAGGGCATTTTCGAATAAGAAGTTAACGAGTGTGACGATTCCAGATACGGTAACAACAATATCTGGTTATGCATTTTTGAATAATGAGATATCTTCTTTAGTGATGCCGAGCCATTTGGTATCAGTTGGGAAAGCTGCATTTAATAACAATAAACTATCAGATAGTGAAGCATTTATTTATAAAAGAAATAGTGATGGAAGTATCAACAAGAGTGTTATTGTTAGTTATGGAGGAAGTAAGAAGACGAATGTGATTATACCTAGTGGAGTGACGACAATTGAAACAGAGTCTTTTGGAAACAATCAACTTGTTAGCGTTATCCTACCAGAGGGAGTAACAGCAATTGGCAATCATGCTTTTGCAAATAATAATTTAACTTCTATTACTATACCTAGTACAGTAACCTCTATTGGAGCAAGTTCTTTTTTAAAGAGTTCAAGTAATAATAGTAACATTTATCTTAATACAATTATCAATAAAACAGGGAAGAGTTTTGATTTTGGTAATATAACGGGTGGAACAGGAAGTTTTGTATCTGGTACAGTTACTCATACATCTGGTAACATTGTTGTATCCATTACGAATAATACGAATATTGTAGCAATGTATCAATATAATGCAAGTAGTTGTTTGACTGGGGAAGAGTCCGGTTGTGTTTTGATTACGAAGACACCTACTACTTATGCGCCTGGAACCATCATCAAATACAAAGTAAACGACACCGAAGAAAAATACTTCCATGTCATCAGTGATAATGAAGATGAAGGTACTTTGACAATGCAACAGAGGGAGAATACGATTTATTCAATTCCGTGGTACGATGTGGCAGATGACAATAGTAAAGGGCCACTAACAGCTTTAACAGCTTTGGAAAATGCAACGAGTGGATGGACAAATGTAAAAGATCAGACATACGAGATGGGAACGAAGACGTTCAAGACGAATGCGTTTACGGGATGTGGATTTACCGAATGTACGGTGAATACCTATACGATGCCAGAACGAATTAGTAAAGCCCGAATGATTACAGTGCAGGAGGCAAATGGATTAGGATGTACAAGTGACAATCTAAGTTGTCCCGCATGGATGAATAATTACTTATACAATTCAACAAGCAATGGAGGAACAGTAAATATAACAGGAGGAGAATACGGAAATAACTGGGGATATTGGACTATGTCGGCGTATTCTTCTACCGCGAAGTTCGCGATGAGCGTGATTTATTGCGGTATCGTGAACTACAGCGGTACGGCGCATACGTACTATGGGGCGCGCGCTGTTGTTGTCATCGGCAAATAGAACTAAGTGAAGCCTGAGTCTTTGCTTGGTTCTTTTGTCTTTGTTTGA
>CAZJKO010000004.1:0-11525 GCA_964546995.1 uncultured Muribaculaceae bacterium
AGCAGAATATGCAAAACTATTTAATAATGGAGGTATTAATAGAAAACAAGAAATAAAAGCAAATAATGTACCTATAAATATTGAAGTATCAGCTCCAATGACTAGAGAAGAAATTAAAAGCTATATTAAAAGATTGCAATTAAACTTTCCTATTGATTATCAAGAATTAAAGAAAGAACAAATTAATGATAAAGAGTTTATGCTGAAATACAACAAAGGAAATTATTTCAATGAACTATTTAAATTAATACCTATTGTTGATAAATTCAAAATAACTAATTATGGATTAATAGAAGTACCTGTTAGTCCAATAAATATTATGAATGTTAATATTTAGGTACATGTTTTTGTACTAACTAGAGTTATATGATTTATAAAAAAACTTAAATTTTGGTACAAATTGGTATATTTTAACCATTAAAAATAGCCAATTTTGTCAGACATTTGTAATACAAATCGGTAAATATAATAAATATTTTAACTTTTTTTCTTAATTTTATGTCTTACAATTGTCATACAAAAATAAAAATGTCATACACGGAAACCATTGTAAACTCGCCACTGGCGAGTTGTTGTCATACATCCTTATCCTGCTAAAAAGTGACTCAAATCTTGGTACATTAAAACTCAATAAATACAGCTAATAATTTTAAAGAAAATGTACATTGTAATCTTTAAAATGATTGTCAAAAGTATTATAATAATTATAAAAATTTAACTATGATTTATATATTTAAATTAATTGTTTTCGGGAGGTTTTAAATGTCAAATATTGCAGTAAAGAAAAAGAGATTGAAGAAGTAAGTGATAGTGTTGAAAGTATGATCTATGAAATAAATGGTACTAAAGTAATGTTAGATTCAGAGTTAGCTAGACTATATCAATGTAAAAATGGTACAAAAGAAATAAATCAAGCAGTTAAAAATAACCCATTAAAATTTCCTGAAAGATTTTCTTGGATTTTAAAGGATAATGAATTAGAAGAATTGCGGTCAAAAAATTTGACCACAAATTATAGTAAAATGTCTAGAAGTAATCCTCGTGTATTTACAGAACAAGGTGTAATGATGTTAGCTACTATTTTAAAATCTGAAGTTGCAGTAGAAGTAAGTATTAGCATTATGGATGCTTTTGTAAAATTAAGAAGATATGTTTCAAATAGTTTAATGAATAGTGAAATGTTAATAAATCACGAAAATAGAATATTAAAATTAGAAACTACTTTTAATAAAATGCAAGAGAAAGAAAAAATTAATACAATCTTTTTTGAAGGTCAAATATTTGATGCTTATGTGCTTTTATTAGATATATTTGACACGGCAAAAGAAGAAATAATTATTATTGATAACTATGCAGGGAAAGAATTATTAAAAATTCTAAAAGGTATAGATAAGAAAATAATCATTATTTCTAAAAATATTGATAACATTTTGGTGAAAAAATACAAAAATCAGTATTCTAATATAGAATTTAAAAATATTGATACATTTCACGATAGATTTATAATTATAGATAGAAAAAAATTATATTCATGTGGTGCTTCTTTTAAAGATTTGGGCAAAAAATGTTTTGCTGTTAATGAAATGGAAGCCAACGAAGTAATTAACAATTTAGTAAATAAAGTTTTTAAAGGAGGACTAGAGTGATAATCAATAAATTTTTACAATTATTTTCAGAAGAATATCAAAAAACAAAATCAATAAATGAATTAATAGAATTTACTAAAAAAACTTTGCCATCAGATGGAACAGATAAAATATTTATTGGCCGTGTTCTTATTATGTTTGATTAAGGTATCAATGGGCCATTAGCTTCTCGGGAATATTTGATTTCTATAGTAAATGCTGGAAAAGAAAATATAGGAAATACAAATCTATTAAATTTTTATGTAAAGAGAATAAATGGAAATAAGATGGTTACAAAATATTTAAAAAACATCGATAAAGATAAAGAATTTGATAAACATTTAAATTTGGTTTTAGAGTATTTAAATCAATTTTCTTATGATTTTTCAAAAAATATAAAACAAGCTTATGATAAAAAAATAGCTGAATTTTTAAACAATAATAATTTTTAAAATAAAGGAGAAAGATTAACTATGATAATAATAAACAATAAAGAATATAACAATTATAATATTAAAGTATCATGGGGAGAATTTTCTGTATCACATAATGGGGAAAAAAGACAAGGCATATCACCTTTTATCACTTTTAATATAGAGAATGATAAATTCGTAGGCTTAGAATTTACATTTTCAGATGAGATGTTTAAACAAATGAAAGTAAACATCAAAACTAATATAAAAGAATATATAAGTGATGTTTTATATGAGGATAAAAGAGGCTGGATATCGATCATAAATAGTGCATATGATTGTTATATAACTAGAATTGATGATAAAAATTTTGAAATAGATTTTAATATTAAAGCAGAAGAAAATATTTTTATTGATTCTAAAATTACTTTATTGTGAGCTTGTTGACTTTAAAGACGACGAATGTTATAATTAGTTTAGAAGTTGACCTTAATACGAATTTCCAAACGTGGTTTGCTCACGCACCAGTAAGCAATCTGCTCTAACTTTTATAGTTAGAGTTTAACGATAAATATCGATTCTAGGAAATACTCTGTTGTTTTTTCAATATGTTTTTGTGTAACAAAATGGATTTATATCGTAATAATTTTGTCAAGGAGGCCGTTATGAAAAAGATTCCACAAGAAATTTTAATAAATATAGAGATGTTATTAAAAAAAATGTGTGAAACGAACCAAAAGTATGCAGATATCATTATAAATGAGATTAATTCACCGCTAATTAAATCTATATCTTTTCGTAAAAATAATGAAGGATTGATTATAGTTAAATTTTTATCTTCATTATCTGATTTAAATGGTTATTCAATGGTTGATACAGAACTTGAGTATAAGTGTGAGCTGAAAATTAGCAATTGTGGTTTTCAATATGAAAAAATAAGCATAACTAATAATGATACTTATAAATATACTTTAAGGTGTCAAAACAATTTAGAAAGTACAGATTTTAGTAGAGAGATTTTTCATGAAGATAAATCAAGAATAAATAATGGTATTCCAAATAGCATGATAGAGGCAAGTAATGAAATAGATATATTTAATAGTTTTCAGCAATTGTCACATGAAGAAAATAAAGTATATATTAATTGTTTCCCTACTCGTAAAGGAAAAAAGTATGTAAAAAAAGTATTAGATAAACAAGGATTAGTAATGAGAGTTACAAATTCGCTCGCTCTAGAATTATTAAGTAGATTAGAATATGATGTTTTATCTGTAAAATCATATCGTAGTGAATGCAATCAAATTTGGCCGGTTTTAGAAAACTCTGTAATTCAATTGGTAAAACAAGAAAGTATTAATAGGGATAATATTTGGGATGGATATTATAATGAACAAGTTATGTTTGTAGGAGATAATAAGTATGAAAGTCATAAGAATTTAGGTGTAGGAGCGATGTATTATACTTATAATGAAGAAAACCTTGAAATTGCTCAAAAATATTTTGAGGGTATTATCTCCATTGAAGAAGTATTGAATACAGGAAAACAAATTTTACTTAATAATAAAAAAAATGCTAAACGTAGTATATGAAAGCATACTGCTTATTGTATTCAATTATTTTAATAATATAAATGCAGAAATAATAAAAGTCAATGTAAAATAATCAATTTGATTAAATGAATCTACTAGAAATTAGATGAAAATCTTCACATATTAGTGAGGATTTTTGCATTTTATACCAATTTTTATAAAAATTTGATATGAGATGAAAGTATTAGATATTTTCAAATCAGAAATAAAATAAGTGTAATGAAAATAGATGATATCGATTATATGTCTCTTACAGATTTAGCAAAATATACAAATCCTGAAGATTCATCTTGAGTAATTAGGAATTGGGTTCTAATAAAATTTTTTTCTGAATATTATAGTCTTTAGAAAGAAATAAACAGTAAGGATTTTAATTCTGCGAAATTTTATAGAATTAAAATTATGCAATTGGTATAATCTCAAGCAGTGGTAAATATAGGTAAGGAACTTTTGTTTATCTGGATAAGCATTCGAATTTGCAAGCTGGTTAAGGCAAGAGTTCAATTGTACTTAATAAAAGAGTTAAAAATATTACAAAACCATACAAATGATTATTTAATTAGTATGAACAATTGATTGCGGCATAATAAAATGAAAATGATTAATAAAAATAAAATGGAAGCTATATACAAGAAAAAAGCAAGTCAAAGATCAAAAAAGATTTGCTTTTTTCTTGTCTTGGTTTAAGCGTAAAGATTCGTGGTTTAATAAAAGTTGTTTTTGTTTTGAATTCTACTTTTTAGATGGTATAATTGATTTGTAAAGAAGGTAGTTAGTATGTATGATGTGGTGATTGTGGGTGCTGGTCCTGCAGGTTTGTTTGCGGCTTACGAATTGATTTCGAAAAAGCGTGATTTAAAGATTCTTTTGTTAGATAAAGGTAAATTTGCGTCTCATCGTGCTTGTCCCATGAATCAAAGTCATGATGGAAAATGTTTGAACTGTCAGCCTTGTGCTATTTTATCTGGGTTTGGTGGTGCTGGTACTTTTTCTGACGGGAAACTTAATTTTATTCCTAAATTGGGTAAATCTGATTTGTTTAAATATATGGATATTCGTGATGCGTATCAATTGATTGGTGATACGGAAGCTATTTTTAATCAATTTGGTATGGATAGTAAGGTGTATCCTTCAAATATGGAGGAAGCTTTGGAATTGGAAGAAAAGATTGCTAGAGTAGGTGCTAATTTGCTTATTATTAAGCAAAAACATTTGGGTAGTGATATGCTTCCTACTTACATTCAACATTTTACTGATTATTTGGTTGATCATGGTGTTACGATTTTAGAAGATGCTGATGTTTTCGATATTCATGCTAGTGATGGTGTTTATACAGTAGAATACTATCAGAAAAAGAAGAAAGAGAATGTTTGCAGTCACTATGTCGTCGTTGCGCCTGGTAGAACTGGTGCTAGGTGGGTACAAGAATTTGCGGAAAAATATCAGATTCCTTACGTTTCTCAAAGTATTGAAATTGGGGTTCGAGTGGAAGTTCGCAAGGAAGTGTTAAGGCCTATTACGGATGTGATATACGATCCTACTATTTTTATTCAGACGAATACTTACAATGATCAAATTCGAACCTTTTGTACGAATCCTTTGGGATTTGTTGCTAAAGAAAACTACCATGGTTACATCTGCGTGAATGGGCATGCCTTAAAGGAGAAGAAGTCTAATAATTCTAATTTTGCGTTTATTTCTAAAGTGAATTTGACGGAGCCTGTTACGAATACACGTGAATATGGAGAGTGCATTGCTAAGATTGCGAATACGCTCGGTGCAGGAAAGCCAATTATTCAGACTTTACGGGATCTTAGAATGGGGAGAAGATCCAATATGGAAAGGATTCAAAAGGGATTTATTGAACCAACGTTAAAAGATGTTGTGGCGGGTGATTTGGCACTTGTGTTACCACATCGTATTATTAAAAATATTGTTGAGGGTTTAGAAATTCTCGACAAAATTATTCCTGGAGTCAATAATGGAGAAACTCTCCTTTATGGTCCTGAGATTAAGTTTTTTAGTAATGAAATCACGACTGATTCGAATATGAAACTTGAACAGGATAACATTTATTTTATTGGTGATGGAGCAGGAAAAGCGGGGAATATCGTGACTGCCGCAGCGACGGGTCTTATTGCTGCAAGGGATATTTTAAAGCACGTTTCATAATATATTTTTTAGAGAGTGAGATAGGAAAATGAACAAAGTTATTAAAGTGGAACACTTAACAAAAGAATACAAGCAAAAGAAGGCTATCGATCAGTTATCTTTCGATGTGTATGAAGGAGAAATTTTGGGGTTGCTTGGGCCTAATGGAAGTGGGAAAACGACGACGATTAATTGTATTTTGTCGCTTTTAGCATTTCAAGAGGGAAGCATTCAAATTTTTGGAAAAGAAATGGCTCCTAATGCCTATGATATTAAAGAAAAAATTGGAGTTGTTTTTCAAGATGTTTCTGTCTTTGATGAATTAACTGTATACGACAATATCGACTATTTTTGTGGACTTTATATTCAAGATAAAACAACTCGACATACTTATATCGAAGATGCTATTTCGTTAGTGGGGTTACAAGAATACAAAAAGTTTTATCCGAAACAATTATCTGGTGGGCTGTTACGACGACTTAACATTGCTTGTGGTATTGCACACAAACCGAAGCTTATCTTTTTGGACGAACCGACGGTTGCCGTCGATCCACAGAGTAGAAACAATATTTTAGATGGAATTAAAACGTTACGAGACCAAGGGGCAACGATCGTCTATACGACACATTATATGGAAGAAGTAGAAATTCTCTGTGATCGCGTTATTATCTTAGATAAAGGTAAGATTATTGCTAGTGGTACGACAGATGAATTGAAAGAACTTGCGACGATTACAGAAAAAATTCATGTGGAAATTAATGATTTTCCAGAAGCACTTCTATCTCGCATTCAAAAACTAAAAGATGTTTTTTCTGTTACATATGAACACAACGTATTACAAATTACTTATCAAAAAGGAGATAATCATCTTGTGGAACTCATTCAATTTTTAAACGAAAAAGATATCACTTACCACAAGTTTTTCTCAGAACGTCCAACCCTCAATGATGTATTCTTAGAACTCACTGGTAAGGAGCTTCGAGACTAATGTTTTTCCATCATTTTAAGTATTCTTTTAAAACGCTCTTTCGTGATCGGATGCTTATATTTTGGACGTTTGCTTTTCCGATTATTTTAGGAACCTTTTTTTCTCTTGCGTTTTCCGATATTGAAAAAAGCGAGTCTTTTTCTCTTATCGATATTGCTATTTTAGATAACGAAGAATTTAGATACCAAGAATACTTCAAACAGTCTTTTGCTGTTTTGGGTGATGAAAACAGTGATCAACAAATCTTTCGTATTCAGTATGTGGAAACGGAGGAAGATGCGAAAGACTTGCTTCAAGATAAAAAAATCGCCGGGTATCTTCATTTTTCTTCTGAACCAGTTGTTTCTGTTGCTACAAATGGGATCAATGAAACGATTTTTAAATATGTCGTTTCGCAAATTCATACTAATGCTAAAATGGTTTCTTACCTTGTTGAAGAACACCTTTCTTCTATTGATCTTTCTTCTTTTGATATGAATCAGATTGAGAAAATTTGTGCCAATATTTATCAAACGGTGTTAGAGACGATGGCTAGGGATTCTTCTATTGTCGATGTTTCTAGTTCTAAACTTAGTTATACGATGATTGAGTTTTATACTTTGATTGCTATGACTTGTCTTTATGGAGGCATTTTAGGGATGGTTTCCGTGAATCACATTTTAGCTAATATGAGTTCCAATGGGAAGCGTATTTCCGTTAGCCCAGCATCAAAGGGAAAACTTTTATTCGGTAGTGTATTGGCTAGTTATTTGATTCAGCTTATTGGAATCGTTTTGCTTTTCCTTTATACCATTTTTGTTCTCCATGTCGATTATGGAACTCATTTCTTTTCAGTCGTTTTGTTGACGTTACTTGGATGTTTTGCGGGTCTTTCTTTTGGGGTGATGGTGGCAACAATGATGAAGACAAGCGAAAATACGAAGACAGGTGTTTTGATTGCTATTACTATGTTTGGTTGTTTCTTATCTGGTATGATGGGGATTACGATGAAATATCTTGTAGATAAACATGTTTTCTTTCTTAATTTGATCAATCCACTTCACATGATTACGGATGGATTTTATTCTCTTTATTATTACGAAACGTTCGACCGGTTTTACTTCAATGTGATTCGTCTTGTCGTGTTTTCTCTTGTCATGGTTGGCGTTTCCTTTATAGGATTAAGGAGGCAGAAGTATGATCGTATTTAAGACCTTTTTAAACGTATTAAAGGCATGTAAAGTTCCTATTATTATGTATACTGTTATTTTGGTTTTCTTTGGGGCATTTAATATGCAAACGAGTGAGCATACCATTGATTTTGTCGATAGTAAGCCTTCTGTTACGATCGTTAATCGTGATGAAGATAGAGGGATTACTTCTCATTTGATCCATTATATGGAAAGTCATACAGAATTAAAAGAATTTGGTTCATCAGAGGAAGTTGATGATGCGCTTTTTTATCGCGATATCAGTTATGTTATTTTTATTCCTGAGCATTTTCGTGACGAGTTACTTTCCGGTAAGAGACCTCACATTGAAGTAAAAAGTACCAAAGATTATGGTGCTTCTCTTAGCGAGATGATGTTAAATCGCTATTTAAAAGCGATCGATGTCTATTTGGAATTTGGTATGGAAAGTGAGGATGCACTCATACGTTATATGGACAATATGTTACTCGATGATGTGGATACTAAGATTACTTCTACTTTGGATACTGGTCAACTTTCGAAGGCTTCCTTTTATTATAATTTTGCTAGTTATAGTCTTTTGGCAGGATGTGTTTATGTTATTTGTTTGATTCTTTCTAGTTTTCAATCAGAGAAGATACGTAAACGGACGATTATCAGTAGTATGAGTGATCGAAAATACAATACCATTTTACTTCTTTCCAATTTATTGTTTGCTATTCTTTTGTGGTTTTTATATGTCGTTCTCAGTTTTATTTTGATTGGGAATGTTATGTTTTCAGCACATGGGCTTCTTTATATTCTCAATTCATTTGTATTTGTTCTTTGTGCATTGTCTCTTTCCTTTATGATCGGAAAACTCATTTCTAATAAGAATGCTATCAATGGGATTGTCAATGTTGTGGCACTAGGATCTAGTTTCTTGTGTGGTGCTTTTGTTCCTATGGAGTGGTTACCTCCTGTCGTGTTGAAAATCGCGCATCTTCTTCCTTCTTATTATTATATTAAAAGCAATAATTTGATTGAGGAGATCGAAGTGTTTCAGATGGATTCGTTGGTTCCTATCATCTTGAATATGGTTTGTATCTTGGGATTTGCTGTTGTCTTTATCGTTATAACACAAATTGTTTCTCGTCGTAAACGAACGATGGGATAATCATCATTTTATGATATAATTATTAAGGAGGTTATTATATGAAAAACTATGTTATAAAAAAATGTTCTGATTGTGGTTCACTTATTCGAGTCTTTAACAATTGTTCATGTTCAACATGTTCTATATCTTGCTGTGGTAAGGAAATGGAGGAGGTTTTAAGTAATTCAGTAGAATGTGATTCATCAAAACATATACCAACTTATCAATTAGAAGGGGATCATATTATTGTGATGGTTCCTCATGTTATGGAAGAAGAACATTATATTGAATGGGTTTCTTTTGTTCGTGATAATAAGGAAACGACCGTCTATTTGAAACCAGGCGATAATAATGGGGAAATTGTTTTTCCTTATTCAAAGGGAACTCTTTATAGTTACTGCAATAAACATGGACTTTGGAAAAGCGAGGTAGAATAGTGAAGTTTCTACCTTTTCTTTTTAAAAAAGTATTGTGATTTATGGTCTATTGATGTTATAATATGTTTGTAATTGCCGACTTAGCTCAGTTGGTAGAGCAACGCATTCGTAACGCGTAGGTCGTAGGTTCAAGTCCTATAGTCGGCACCAGATTGTTAGAAAACTCGAACTCTTATGATTCGAGTTTTAATTTTATCTAATGTATGGTAATATATCTATATAAAACAAATTGGTATTGTCAATTTAACAAACACACTTATTCTGCAATAACGAATGAAACATTATTGTTCGTAACATTAGTTTAGCAAAAAGAGATGAAGTATTCTCATAATACTGTTATACTCATTTTATTAAGGAGAGATTATCATGAAACGTTTTTTAAAAGGTTTACTTACGGTTTGTCTGGTTGGGTTACTTGTTGTATTTGGAATTGTTCTTACTATGAAAGAGGTTTTGGTTGGGACAACAGAGCATATTGTAAAACAGGAGTTAAAAAAGAATGTTGTTACTTTCGTTTCTCAATATGAAGGGCAAGGATCCTTTTCTTCTGATGCGATAAAGAAATTTGAAGATCAAATTGAAAACAATCAGACGATTAAGAAAGTAATCAATACTTATTATGATCAAATCATCGATATTTTAAGTCATAATGAGGTGAAGGTTCAAATTGATCTTTTGCAAGAGATGGATTCCCTTATTGAAGATGGTGAACAACTTTTAAAGGAATATGGTATTGCTATTACAGAGAAACAAAAACAAGAATTGTTGTCATTGGTTTCTTCAGATACCATTAATGCATTTGTTAATGACGCTATTACTGATATTAAAACGAATTTAAATGACGATACAAAAGCTGTGATCGATTCTTATACTTTTGTTACTAGTAATACTTTTAAGATTATGTTATGTTCTTTTATGTTGCTAGCTGTTATTTTTCTTGCTGTTCTTACAAAAAGCTATTATAGATGGTTATCTTATTTTGGAGTTGCTTCCATTGTTTCAGGAGTAATTGTGGGAATCTTATTTCCATTGCTTGCTTCCGTGATTGAGTCGATGTTAGAAGAATATGGTTTTGTTATTTCCATGATATCTATTAGTACTTATGGGTATGTTTTAATTGGTCTTGGTATTTTATCTTGTGTTATTTCATCTATTGTGACAAAGCGAGCTTCTAAGATAGCAAATTAGTTCTATGTTTTATGAAAAATCAAATTGCGAAATAATTTGATTTTTTTTTCATATAATGTTATTCTAATAGTAGAGGAATAGAGGGTGAATTTTATGGATAAAATTATTAATTTTTTTACAAATGTATTAGATGGACCTGTTTATATTGTTGTTTTGGTTATTTCTGTTATTATGATATTTGCATGCATTGGTTTTTTAGCAGAGAGATCTTTAAAACAGAAGAAAGAAGCATCTAAATATGCTACTGTGTCCAATACTTCTTTTGATCAAAGCACTAAAGTAGAAGACGTTTCATCACAGAATACACCTAGTGTTCAAGAAACAGAGACTACAATGAGTGTGGAAGAAAGTCAAATAAATAAGGATGTTTCTCAACCTGTTGTTGGTGTTGCAGAATTAAAAGATGTAAATATTCCATCTATTTCTTCTTTTGAGCCTTCTTTTTCTGAGCAAGCGCCAGTCGTAGAACTTAGTGGAATTCCAGAAGTTAGTCCTATTTCAGAGGAAGTATCACAAGAAGAAGTGGCGACAGAAGAGAAAGAAGAAACATCTGTGAAAGCAGGGATTCCTGAAGTTGCTCCTGTTACAGAGGAAGTATCACAAGAAGAAGTAGCAATGGAAGAGAAAGAAGAAACTTCTGTGGAAGCAGGTATTCCAGAAGTTAGCCCTGTTACAGAGGAAGCGCCACAAGAAGAAGTAGCAATGGAAGAGAAAGAAGAAACTTCTGTGGAAACAGGTATTCCTGAAGTTGCTCCTGTTACAGAGGAAGTATCACAAGAAGAAGTAGCAATGGAAGAGAAAGAAGAAAGTTCTGTGGAAGCAGGTATTCC
>CAZJKO010000004.1:11625-48858 GCA_964546995.1 uncultured Muribaculaceae bacterium
GTTCTGTGGAAACAGGTATTCCTGAAGTTAGTCCTGTTTTAGAAGATGCATCAGAAGGGATAGCAGAGGCTACTCTTGTTGATGAAGAGGAAGATTTAAATAAAGGTTCTATTGAGGAAGTTGTAGTTAAACCAAATACTTTTTTTGAAGAATCTATTCCTCAAGTTATTCCAACACCTATGGAAGACGAACCTTTTCAGATGCCAGTTGTTGAAGATTCTAATGATTTGTCAGCTTCAGAACCAGATTTGTCTGTTCCTGAAGTTGTTGTAGAGGAAAATGATTCTTCTCCTTTAGAAGTGACTGATTCAAAAGAAGAAGTATTCGATACACAAAATGATCAAGAATTAGAAATTTTTTAATTCTTATTTAGAAACAAAATGAGGTTATTTTTTCCTATCTATAAAGTCAAGTGATCGATAAAAGTCATGAAAAGAGATCCTAACTATTTACTAATGGTCTCTTTTTTTGTATACTATTAATATAATAAAAAGAGAAAAGAGGAATGGTATGACAATTACTGCAGCATCCGTGTTTTCATTGATTAAGAAATTAATCGATATTTCATTGGTATGGTTGATTTTCTATTATATATTGAAAAATATTCGTAATAATGTGAAACTTACTTTGATTTTTAAAGGGGTTGCCTTTGTTTTAATTTTAAAGATTATTAGTGATTGGGCTGGATTTCGAACGATTGGTCTTTTGCTAGAATATGTGATTATGTGGGGACCGCTTGCTTTGATTATTATTTTTCAACCTGAAATTCGGGGAATTTTGGAACAACTTGGAAGAAGTCAGTTGTTAGGGCGTCATAAGGTTTTGACGGTCGACGAGAGAGAACGGTTGGTTTACGAAATTGTTCAAGCTATGGATTATTTAAGAAAGACGAGAATTGGGGCATTAATTGTTATTGAGCGTGATGTTAGTTTAAGTGATTATATTGATAAAGCGAAGAAGATTTATGCGGATATTTCTAGTGAATTATTGATTTCTATTTTCTTTCCTAAGAATCCTCTTCATGATGGTGGTGTCATTATCCAAGGAGATCGTATTACTTGTGCTAGTGCTGTTTTTCCTACAAGCAATAATATTAAATCCAATCGTCGTCTTGGTACTAGACACCGTGCTGCTCTTGGTATTGCTGAAGAAACGGATGCTATTAGTTTGATTGTTTCTGAAGAGACGGGTCGTATTTCGATTGCGGTTAAAGGGGAATTGTTCTATAATTTGTCTCTTGATGATGTTCGTATGATGTTAATTGATGAGCTTAGACCAAAACAAGATAGTGAATATGATGAATTAGATGAGGAAGAGAATTATGAAGAAAACAACTAATAAAAAGGGGAATGGAATGTTACGTTTCTTCCGTTCGATTGTTTCTTTCTTTGATAAATGGTTGATTACTCCGATTACAAAGGGAATTTTAGGAATTAGTGACTTTTTTAAGAATAATAGTCAAGGTTTAGAGCGTTTTATTAGTAAAAAACAGACATTGATTGTTCTTTCGTTGATTTTTGCTTTTGTTGTGTTTGTTTTGATCGATAAAGAATCTACTTTGATGTTAGATCAGTATGCTGAAATTCTTTATAATCAGGATGTTACGGCGGTTTATAATGAAGAAGCGTATGTCGTGGAAGGACTTCCAGAAACAGTTGATATTACATTAATTGGAAAGAAGCGTCACATTTATTTAGCAAAACAGAATCCAGTGAAGACTGTTTCTGTCGATTTAACGGGATTAAAGCCAGGTAGTCACAAAGTGTCTCTTAAGTTTACACAACCAGTGGCATCTTTGGATTATAAGTTAGATCCTTCTAGTGTTCAAATTGTGATTTATGAGAAGATGAGTGAGACTCGTGAACTTACCGTCGATGTTCTTCATCGAGATAGTTTGGATAGTAAACTTTATATTAAGAGTATTGAATTAAATCGTACGAATGCTATTATTAAGGGTGCAGAAAAGGATCTACAGCGGGTTGCTACTGTAAAAGCGTTAGTCGATGTTAATAATATTTCTAATCCGAAGGTTGGCGAGATGGTTCTTAAAGATGTTCCACTTGTTGCTTATGATACTGATGGTAAGATTGTCGATGTTGAGATTGTACCTGATACGGTAGAAGCAAAATTATTGATTACTTCTCCTAGTAAAGAGGTTCCTATTAAGATTATTCCAACTGGTGAATTGTCTTTTGGAAAATCGATTAAGTCACTTACTTCTAATGTTTCTAGTGTGGTTGTTTATGGGGAAGAAGAAGCGATTAGTGGATTAGAGTTTATTCCAGTAGAAATTGATATTAAAGATCTCGATAAGGATAAAGAGTTTAATATTAATATCAAAAAGCCTAATGGTGTCCGTGAGATGAGTACTAAGACGATTATTGTCAAACTTGTTTTGGATGACTTGGCTACAAAGGAAATTGAAGGATACAGTATTCAAACGGAAAATTTAGATTCAAAATATCGTGCACAAGCTGTTGGTAAAGAGAATAGTCAAGTTACAGTTATTGTTAGGGGTAGTCAAGCAGTAATCGATCAGTTGGATTCTTCGACAATTAGAGCTTATGTAGATTTATCTAATTATGGAGAGGGAGAACACGAAGTAGAAGTTCAAGTTGTAGGGGAAGATTTGCGACTTAGCTATGCTTCTAAGACGAAAAAGATTCGAATTCGTATTACAGCTAACTAATAAAAAAACAAGGAAAAAAATTCCTTGTTTTTACTTGTCTAAATCGTGGAATAATAATCCTATATTGATAATTCCACATAGACCGATTATTACATATACAACTCTAGCAACGATATTTTCGCTATCGCCAAATAAGGCTGCTACTAGATCAAATTGGAATAATCCAACAAGGCCCCAGTTAAGCGCTCCAATGATTACTAGAATTAATGCTATTTTTTGTAAAGTCGCCATTTTTCTCCTCCTTTTTTTGTTTCAATATTAGGATAAACAATAATTTCTTTTTTATTCATGAATATCAACATAATTAGTTCCATATAATTAATTGAAAATAAAATTATGGGGTGAAAAAATGAAAAAAGTTCTTATTGCTTTTATGTTGTTATTCTCTTTTTTCTTAACTGGATGTGGTAAATACGATCAAAATGATGTTGTAAAAGATTTGACTAAGAAACTTGATGGTCTTAAAGGTTATCAGTTTGAAGGTAATTTGGAAATTGTGAATAATGATGATACTTATGACTACGATGTGAAAGTTTCGTTTAAGAAAAAAGATATGTATAAAGTTAGTTTAACGAATAAGGCAAATAATCATGAACAAATTATTTTAAAAAATAATGATGGTGTCTATGTGTTAACACCTTCGTTAAATAAAAGTTTTAAATTTCAAAGTGATTGGCCATACAACAATTCACAAGTTTATTTATTGCAATCTTTAATTAGCGATATTAAAAACGATAGTAAACGTTCTTTTGAAAGTACCGATAAGGAATATATTTTTACGACTTCTGTCAATTATCCTAATAATCGTAAACTTATTAAGCAAAAAATTACATTCGATCATAAGCTTAATCCTGTGAAAGTTGTGGTATTAAGTGATACAGATGTTCCACAGATGACAATGACGTTTACCGATGTCGATATGAAAGCTACTTTTGATGATGATCATTTTAAATTAGAAGAAGTGATGAAGAGTGCATCTATTACTGATGAGACGATCGAAACTGGATCTTTGGAAGATGTTATTTATCCATTATATATTCCAACGGGAACGAAGTTAACGAATCAAGATAAGGTTCAAAAGACAAATGGCGAGAGAATTATTATGTCTTTTGATGGGGAAAAACCATTTTTGTTGGTAGAGGAAACTGTTGCCAAAGAGGATGAGTTTACGGTTATTCCTACTTATGGAGAGCCATATATGTTAATTGATACGGTTGGTGCACTTACCGATAATTCGATTACTTGGACTTCTAATGGAATTGAATACTATCTTGTTAGTGATGTGATGAATCAGGTAGAACTTGTGGAAATTGCTAAATCGATCAATGTGATTCCTACGATGAAATAAACACGAAACGTGTTTATTTTTTTTGATGTCTATGTTATAATTTGGTTACGAGGAGTTGATTGCAGTGAGTAAAAAAGGATCTGTTAAGAGTCAAAAAAGAGGTTCTAAGATTCCGTCTAGTACCAGTTACGATACAGAAATTACGAATATTGTGAAATTTCTTTTGATTGTCATCGTCATTTTTGCGGTAGTTTATTTTGTTGTTGCTCTTATACGTGGTGATATTCAATTTGGTAAAGATAAAGAAGCAAAATCTGAAGTTACGATTCAGTATGAAGAAATTTTGGGTGGTGAAATACTAAATAGTTCAAAAAGTGAGTATTTTGTTTTGCTTTATGATTATACTAGTAATGAAGCAGGTTTATTTTCAACCTTATTGTCTAAATATAAAGCGAAGAGTGGTTCCTTACCTTTTTATAAAGTGAATTTGGCTAATCCACTTAATCAGCGTTATGTTACGAATCATGATAGTACTAAGTATCCTGCTACAGCAAATGATTTATCTGTAAATGGTGCTACGTTACTCCAAATTAAAGATGGTAAGATCATTCTTTATTTGGAAGGTAAAGATGCCATTAAGGAACATTTTTTAAGTATTAGTAAGTAGTAATATCCCTCGAAGGGATATTTTGCCTCAATAGCTCAGTTGGTTAGAGCACTTGACTGTTAATCAAGGGGTCCTAGGTTCAAGTCCCAGTTGAGGCGCCATTTGTGTATAAAACCATTTTGGTTTTTTTTATTTTGTTTTCTTCTTTTACTTTTCGTTCTCAAAATTCATAAAATGTGATATTATTATAATAGAGTAAAATACGAGGTGAAAAGAATGGAAAAAGAGGAAAAACAAGAAGAGACTAAAAAGAAGCGTGGTAGACCTAAAAAGGTTGTGATCGAAGAGAATGTTCAAGAGGAGCCTCGTGTAGAAATTCGCGAAGTGATTGTTGAAAAGAAGGCTGGTTTCAATTTTATTGAAGTGGTTATCATTATGATTATTACTGTTTTGTTTGGTACGTTTATTGGTAGTATGATTACTTATAAAACGAATGATAATCCTTCCGAGTGTGTTTCAGATGATTTATCAGAGTTTGTGAATACTTATCAAGATTTAGTGGATAATTATTATGATGAACTTGATAAAGAGGAGCTTTTGAATGCTGGTATTAAGGGGATGATTGAATATTTGGGTGATCCTCATTCTACTTATATGAACGTTGTAGAAAGCGAAGCTTTTATGGAGCGTGTCGAAGGAAAATACGTAGGAATTGGTACGGAAATTCAGTATTTAAACGGTATTATTACGATTTCTGATCCATTTCCAGATGGTCCTGCTTCTAAAGCAGGTTTAAAGACTGGGGATATTATTCTTGCGATTGATGGAGAAAATGTTCAAGGAAAAAGTTTGAGCGATGTTTCTAATTTGATTAAGGGTGATGCTGGTAGTTCTGTTTCTCTTTTGATTAAGAGAGATGAACAGGAATTAGAAGTTTCTGTTCTTCGCGATCACGTCGATATTACATCTGTTACTTCCGATGTTTATACGATTGATAATCGTAAGATAGGATATATTAAGATTGATATTTTTGCAGCTAATACCCAAAAGCAATTTAAAAAGGTTTTAGAAGATCTTGAAAAAAAAGATATCGATTCTTTGATTATCGATGTTCGAAACAATTCTGGTGGATATCTTACGGTCGTTAGTGAAATGGCTTCTATGTTTTTGGATAAAAGTAAGATTATTTATCAATTAGATACTAAAGGGGTTAGGGAACCTATTTATTCTCTTACGAAAGAGAAGAGAACCTATCCTATTGCTGTTTTGATTAATAAGGGTAGTGCTTCTGCTTCAGAAATTTTGGCATCTGCTTTAAAAGAGTCCTACGGTGCTTTTGTCGTTGGAGTACCATCCTATGGGAAGGGTACTGTTCAAAAGAGTTTTACTCTTGAGACTGGTTCGACCATTAAATATACAACTCAAAAATGGTTAACGCCAGATGGAAACTGGGTTCATGAGAAAGGTGTTATGCCTACTATCGAAGTAGAGTTAGATACAACGAGTGATGTCGATACACAATTACAAAAGGCATTAGAGGTGTTATCACAGAAATAGAGTAGCAGTCATGTTGCTTTATTTTTTTTATCTTTTTTAGCACTCTCTATTGACAAGTGCTAAAAAATGCATATAATAGAATTGTAGTTATGAGAAAGGAGTGGTTACTATGTATCAAAATCAAAATGAGCAAGAAGAAAATGTACTTGAAAAGTATGGTCGTAACATCAATGATGCGGTTAAGAATGGTAAGATCGATCCTGTCATTGGTCGCGATGAAGAAATTCGTGGTATTACGAGAGTATTGTCGCGAAGAACAAAGAACAACCCTGTTTTAATTGGAGAGCCAGGTGTTGGTAAAACAGCTATTGTTGAAGGTTTAGCACTTCGTATTGTTCAAGGTGATGTTCCATCTAGTTTGAAAGATAAGGTTATCTTTGAATTAGATATGGCTAGTTTAATTGCTGGTGCTAAATATCGTGGTGAATTTGAAGAGCGTTTGAAAAATGTGTTAACAGAAGTGAAGAAGAGCGATGGAAATATCATTATGTTTATCGATGAAATTCATACGATTGTTGGTAGTGGCAATATGGAAGGAGCTATGGATACTTCTAATATTTTGAAACCGATGCTTGCCCGTGGTGAAATTCATGTTATTGGTGCTACGACGTTAAATGAGTACCGTAAATATATTGAGAAAGATGGAGCACTTGAGAGACGTTTTCAAAAGATTAAAGTTAGTGAGCCTACCGTTATGGATACCATTACTATTTTGCGTGGGTTAAAAGAACGATTTGAGATTCATCATGGTGTATCGATTCAAGATAAAGCATTGATTGCTGCGGCAACGCTTTCTAATCGTTATATTACGGATCGTTATTTGCCGGATAAGGCGATCGATTTGGTCGATGAAGCTTGTGCAACGATTCGGGTGCAAATGGATTCTGTTCCAATTGAATTAGATACGTTGACAAGAGAAATTATGCGTCTTGAAATCGAAAAGCAAGCGATTAAGAAAGAAACCGATGAACTATCTAAAAAACGTCTTTTGGAAATCGACGATACCTTGAATACTTTAAAGGTTCAGGAACAAGAACTTAAGAATTCTTGGAATCAAGAGAAACAAATCAACGATAAAGTGAAATCAAAGAAGAAGGAATTAGAGCAAGCTCGCTTTCAACTTTCTCAGGCAGAGAATCGTTATGATTTGGAAGAGGCAGCTAAACTTCGTCATGGAGAAATTCCTAAATTAGAAAAAGAACTACAAGAATTACAAGCTCAAAACGAAAATAAGATTTTAAGTGATACCGTATCCTTAGAATCGATTGCTACGGTTATTTCCAAATGGACCAATATTCCCATTAGTAAATTGATGAGTGGTGAGCGTGAAAAACTTCTTCAGTTAGAAGAAAATTTAGGCAAACGTGTCATTGGACAAGAAGAGGCTTTACATTTGGTTAGTGATGCTATTTTGAAGAGCAGAAGTGGTATCAAAGATCCTAATCGTCCTATTGGTTCCTTTATCTTTTTGGGACCTACTGGTGTGGGTAAGACGGAAGTTGCTAAGAGTTTAGCTTACGAACTGTTCGATGATGAGAAACATATGATTCGTATTGATATGAGCGAGTATATGGAAAAATTTAGTGTATCGCGATTGATCGGTTCGCCTCCTGGATATGTAGGATATGAAGAGGGTGGTCAATTAACGGAAGCGGTTCGAAGAAATCCTTACAGTATTGTCCTTTTTGATGAAATCGAAAAAGCCCATCCTGAAGTTCTTAATTTATTGCTTCAAATTTTAGATGATGGTCGTATTACAGATTCGAATGGACGAACGGTCGACTTTAAAAATACTATTATTATTATGACTTCTAATCTTGGTAGTGAATACATTCTAGATGGTAAAACAGATATGGTTACTCAAGAATTAAAGCAAACTTTCCGTCCTGAATTTATCAATCGAATTGATGAAATTATCGTTTTTCATGCCTTAACGAAAGATGTAATTAACAATATACTAGATAAAATTATATTCGAGCTTGAAGATCGTCTTAAAGATAAAGATATTCATTTGGTACTTACCGATCAAGCACGAGAATACTTAGTTGATAGTGGTTATGATGTCAATTATGGAGCTAGACCATTGAAACATTTGGTGAGTCGTACTGTCGAGTCAAAGTTAGCGAAAGAATTGATTCAAGATCATATTTCTTATGGTCAAAAAGTTGTGATCGATTACCAAAATCAAGACATTGTATTAAAGTAGAGAAAATTCTCTACTTTTTTGTTGCTATTACGACTAACTGTTTTCCCTCCTGGTTCGGACTACATGTGGTTAAAACAATTTGTGTTTTTTTGTCATCTCGCACAAGAAAAAGTTTTCCTTTTTTTTCTACTTCTTTGATCTTCGTAACTGAATAGGTATATGTTAGTTCTTTGTCCTTGATATAAATGGTATCCTCTAACGTTAATTCATCTAAGCGATCAAAAAAAGATACGGAGCTATTTCCAGAATGTGCAGCTAGAATGAGTTGATGGTTGTTCGATTCTTTTAGTATTGTGACATTTTCTTCAATATTGTTTTTTTTGCTTTCTTTTTTATATAAGGGTTTATATAAATCAATTTTTGGAATATTTAATGAAGCGATTGGTTCTTCGATTATTTCTTGTTTTTCTCTTTTCGTTATTATCGATTGAGTTTGTTTTTTGATGTGATTGTTGTGAGGTGTTACTTCTTCTATTTGAATGAAACTAATTAAGAGTAAAATGATTACGATAATACTTTTTCTTTTGATCATCGATCCATTCTCCTAAGTTCCATTTTTTTTCAATTTGATTTTTCATGGTGTCGGGTACATCTATTTCGTAGTTTTTTAGATGATACGTTTGGGTAAGGTCACTTTCTTTTGTTACTTCGATTGTGAAATCCTCAACTTCTTCGAATCCTTCTTTGGTATTTATTTGGTGGATGAGATAAGTTCCATAGGGAAGAATAATACTTGCATATCCTTTTTCATCTGTCGTTATCTCTTGAATGATTTCACCAGTTTGTGAAAGAATCGCAAAAGTAATTCCTTCTTCATCTTTCCAGTTTTCTTCTTTTCCATATTGTTTATAAATTTCTATTTTGTTTTTTATGATTTTGTTTTCTATCGTAATTTCTTTTTTTAAGTAACTTCTCGAGATATCTACTTTCACTTCTTCTTTATTTAATTCATATCCTTCTCCTGTGCTTTTTTCTTTGACATAGTATGTTCCTTTGCCTAAATCTTCAAATACGACTTGATTGTTTTCATCGAGTGGTTTTTCTTCTAATTTATGGTGTTGTTCATCGAATAATTCAAATACCGTTCCTTCTAGAGTTGCGTTATTTTGGTAGGGTGGATCTAATTCTTCTATTTTCTTTTGAACGATGATTTTTCCTGTTAAGACATTGATATAAAGATCTGTTTTTATGGGATAGTAATCTCCTACTACGACGATATCTTGGCTGGTTGGGTGATGATAGAATAGGGGAGGTATTTGATATTGGTTACTTTCTTTGGTGAAATATATTCTATCTTTTCCTTTGGTTGTTGCTTCGATTGTTAATTCATTGTTGTTTTTGCTGATGTTATTTTTTCCGTTCGTCATTTGAAAATTTGCTAATACATTATTGTGATCGACAATGGTTTCTTTGTCTCCTTTTAGTATTGTATATATCGTTCCACCAAAGGATGGTTTTTGATCATGGTTTTGCACAAGGGTGTTTATTTCGTTTATTTCTTGATCAAATTGGTGATTGTTTTCTCCTAATGGTTGATCGGCAAAGTACATGGTTGCTGTCGGTTCGGCAATTTGCCATATCAATAGTTGTGTGATGGCATACCATTTGGGGTCGGTATGATTTTCATAACCGTAACCGTAGTACGCTGTCAGGTAGATTCTTTTCCACATATCTTGAGACATGCCATTTATTTGCATGCTTTCTTCATAAGTTGTACTTTCGTCTAAAGTACGAAATGGTTCGATACAGTATGCTTTTACACCATCTTGTCTTTCTATGTAGCGTGCTTTTTGATAGTAGATAATGCCATTTTCGTTTTTTCTATGTTGCCAAATGCCTTGGATATAATCTGTTTCGTGAAACGAAACAGATTGTGCGTTTACTTCTTTTGTTCCTATTAAACTTCCTAATAGGATGAGAATAATCGTCATTATTTTTTTCATAAAATTCCTTCTTTCTTTGGGTTTGATGGAACTTTATCAGTTTTTCTTTGTCTTTGCAAATCCTCCTTTTCATGAATTGCTTTTTGTTTTTGTTTACTTTTTGGTCTTTTCTTTGCTTAAATATGTTATTTTTAAGCAAATTTATATTAAATTTGTTTTTTTCTTCTTTTTTTCTTTTTTTTGTTATAATAGTTCCTTGGAGGAAAATGTTATGAATTCTAAGCAATCACTTACTATATTTGATATTCAAACAGTATTAAGTTTAATTAATGTTATCGATTATCCTTTGGATGATCAATTGGTTATTGATTCTATTTCGCGAGATGGACAGTCTTATTCTTTGTTCGGACATTTGTCTGATGGAGATGGAACTGTTATGTATCACTTTGTTTTTGGTAAAAATATCGAGGGAGAACGAGTATTACATCAAAAGGAGTTTGTTTCTAATATATCGTATACGATTACAGAGTTATTATCTTCTAAGGAGAAATCCATTTTGTTGTTGTTGGAAAATGGCAAAGCAAAATCCTTTATCCAGACGAATGAACGCTTATATTTGGATTATCAATTTCCTCATCATTTTCATGTGGTACCTGTCGATGATATTGAAACATTACATTATCAAAAAAAGAAGTCAAAATAAAACGTCATAGGAGACGTTTTTTTAGTGTACGGAAATAATTCCTAGATCTTTTTCAATGGTATTCATGTTATAAAGAAAAAGGACATGATCAATTTTTTGTTGTGCAATATATTCTGTGATGGAATATTTATAGAATCTGGGGTCGATTACCGCGATATTATGGTAGTGTTCACTTACGAGAGGGATAAAGCTATTTGCATAGCTATCTTTGATGATGAGTAAGTTTCCTGTTTTTTGATTTTGGTTGGTTATTTCGATTAGGGGATGATTTCCATCTAAGAAGTATGCGTATTTATCTTTTTGGGTTAGGTATTTTTCTTCATAAAACGTTTGGGTTCGTTTTTTTTCATATACGTAATTTACTTCATAAGATGATTCTTGTTTTGGGTTTAATCTATGAATAGTATCGCTTTGATATTCTTTTACATTCGTTTTTGAATAAAGCGTTCCATTGAAATCGTTGGTTACTTCTATTTGGTCCCATGATTCTAGTGGGATTGGTTCGATATTATTTTTTTTACAGAAAGCTTGGTATCCATAATATGCTCCATACGTCGTCCAGTGGTGATCTAATCGATAGAACATTGGATAGGTTTCTTTTCCTTTTTTTAATTCGGAATAAACATCGATTGCTTCTATTCCTTCTACCTGGTTAATGATTTTGTTCAAATCCTCTAGTTGATGGGAAGGTAAGGTTATGTTGGGAAGTTTGTCTATGTTAATCGTTATCGAAGTAGGTACTAGCATGAGTTGTACTGTTATATCTTTTGTTGCTTTTTTGAATTGGTTGAGAGACATGACTATTTTTTCGATGTTTTTTTCATCCATTTTTGTATATTTTTCGATTAAGTATTGATCTTTTCCAAGGTATACATCTTTATTTTCCTTTTTTCCAAGAAGTTTTTCTGTTTGGTACTTCGTGGTTAAAAAGGTTCTTCTAAATGGAAAGTGATCACTGGTATAGTTCTCTAAGTTTTTCACAAAAGTCCCATTTTGAATCGTTTCTAAGGAGAATTTCGGAAATTTTTCTAGATAGCGATTTTCATCCTCTGAAAAGGTATGCTTTGGTAAAGTGAATAATAATATGCTAAATACGATTGTTAGTCCCATTAAAAAGATGGCAATATATTTCATATATGGATTTTGTTCTTCGATCATTTTTATTCTCCTTTATTTAAAATCTGAAATAGAGAAAGGGATTATATGCACTATCGACAAGATAGGATACTGATATGATAAATATTAGGGTGTATGTTACTAATGTTATTAGGAAGCTTATTCGTTGTGTTCGGTTATTTTTTTTCTTTCCTAATTGATATGAAATATTTTTGATTAGAGGAGTTGAACAGATTATTCCGATTAGGAGTAATGTTTTATTGTTTATTAAATAGTAAAGTGTTTCTTGGTTTATAAGGGAAACTGAATTTTGACCAAACATATTTCCTAAGTACGTTAGCAATTGTTTGGTGTCGTCAAAGGCAAAGATACACCAACCAATTAGAATAAAGAATAGAGCGTAGATATGTTTAAACATGTTGGGCAGTTTATCTAGATATTTTTTTAAGAAGAATTTTTCTATTAATAATAGAATTCCATAGTAGAGTCCCCACCATAGGAAATTCCAAGCTGCACCGTGCCAAAATCCTGTGAGTAACCAAACAATTAGAATATTTCGTACGTGTTTGAATTTTCCTTTTCGATTTCCTCCTAAAGGAATATAGACATAGTCTTTGAAGAAAGTGGAAAGAGAAATGTGCCATCTGCGCCAAAAGTCGGTTATACTTGTTGCCATATATGGATCGTTAAAGTTTTCTAAGAAGTTAAATCCTAGCATTTTACCCATGCCAATTCCCATATCGCTGTATCCAGAAAAATCAAAATATATCTGTAAGGCAAAGGCAATGATACCAAGCCAACAACCCATCATTGTAGGTGTTTCAGTAATCCTTAGTTGATCCCATAATAGACCAATGTTGTTTGCAAGAATTACTTTTTTTCCTAATCCTTTGATAAATCTTAAAAACCCTTCTGTTACTTCTTGGAAAGTCACTTTTCTATTTTGTAATTCTTCCTGGATGGTTTGATATCTTACGATAGGTCCAGCGATGAGTTGCGGGAACATACTGATGTAAGTTAAGAATCTTAAAAAGTTTTTTTCTTTTGGTACTTCTTTACGATAGACGTCTACACTGTAAGATATGGCTTGAAAGGTATAAAAACTGATGCCAATTGGAAGGGGAAAGTTTTGTTTTTTGAAGGAAAGAGAAAATAGTTTGTTGATGTTTTCAATGAAGAAATTACCATATTTATAAAATCCTAATAAGAAAAGACTGATGCTAATTGTTGTGATGAGGGTTATTTTTCGTTTTCGGGGATACTTTTCCATGATGATGCCACTTAAGTAATTGACGAGAGATGTGATGATCATGAGAATGATATAGATCGGTTCTCCCCAAGCATAGAAGATGAGACTGGCAATCATTAAAATTATGTTTTTTGCTTTGTTGCCTTTTACGATATAGTATAAGATAAAAGTGATCGGCATAAAGATAAAAAGAAAGGGTAAACTACTGAAAACCATGTTTTGCCTCCTTACAAAAAAATGAGGATACCCTCACTTTATTTACAATTTTTTATGGTGCGTAATACTCTTTCATTGTCTTCTGATGCAATGTAGATGAGATAGTCACCATAGGTTGTTTCTTTTCTGTTTTTGATGATTTGATATTGATCAGGTAGATAGGTTTCAAACGTTTTTTCTAATGATTCGATATAGGTTTCAACTTGTTTTTTTACTTCGTCTATTTTTCCTTCTTTTGGTTTTAATACCATGTATAAATTGGTGTTTACAATTGCCATTGGGATGTATACGACATATTCTTCTAACAATTCTTTGTTTATTCCAACCATCGATTCTAGGTTGTCATCCGTTAAATTCATAATCATCGAGAAAAGAGGAACTTTGGAATCTCTTACGATTTTTTCTGCTTCTTTTCCATTGCTATTGATTAAGTATACTAGGATACCATCTACTTCCAATTCTTTTCTGTTTTTTATTAAGCTTTTTGCTTCTTTATCCCAATCTTGTTTTTCTAATTGGTCGAAGTATCGATCGATCGCTTTTTTTACTTCTTCTTTGGTTTCTTTTTTAGGAACAATCAATAGATACATCGTCGGATCTTTTTCATTCTCTTTGATCGAGGCAATTCCTTCTTCGTATAGTTCCCGTTCTATTTGGAATGTTTTTTCGAAGTCGTAGTCATAGATTGGTATCATATCTTTATAGATTGGGTCTTCTCCATATTCTAAATTATTGGTAATCATAGATATTTCGACGATGTCTTTTTTTAAGTTGGTTACTTCGTCTTGAATTCGTTCTAAGTTTAATGCTTCTTTTTGACATCCAGTCATGAATAAGGTCATTATGGCAAGAAAGCATGTAACGATTTTGTTTTGTTTCATCAAATCAATCCTCCTAGTGGAGATTATAACATACCGAAAATAGAAAAGCAACTTGAGGTGATTTTTTCTCTTATCATAATTTGGTATAGTTTTGAAAAAAAATATGCACATTATCAATAGGTGATATATATGAAGATTGATTTAGGTGGACTTGGTTTTGTTGCTAGTAAAGCTATTTTTTCGATTGTTGTCCTTTTTACTCTTGCAAAATTGTTAGGAAAGAAGCAAGTTAGTCAGTTAAATATTTTTGATTATGTTATTGGTATTTCGATTGGTAATATTGCTGCAGAGATGAGTATCAATGCTGATGTTAATTTTATCGAGGGAGCTATTGCAATGGCAATTTATGCTTTTTCTTCTATTTTGATATCCTCTCTTGCTCTTAAAAGTATTCGAGTTAGACGGTTTATTGCAGGGGCTCCTGTTATTTTGATTCAGGACGGAGTCATTATTCCTTCGAATTTAAAAGAGGTGAAATTTGATTTAAACGATTTAACGCAAGAAGCTAGAAGTAATGGTTATTTTGATCTTAGTCAGATTGAATTTGCTGTGATGGAGGCATCTGGGCGAATTAGTTTTCTTCCTAAGAGTAAGTATGCACCACTTACGCCTAACGATATGAAGATTAAAACGACTTATACAGGACTTACGGCCAATTTGGTCATCGATGGAAACATTATGTACAATAATTTGAAAGCTATTGGGAAAGATGAGGAATGGTTACTTACTAGGATTAAACATTTGAAAAAAGATCTTTCTTCTATTTTGCTTCTTACTTGTAATAGTGATGAGAAGATTACGATTTATGATAAGAATCCCGAAATTGAATTAAAGGATTGCTTAGAATAGTTCTTTCTTTTGGTTTTTCTTGACATTTTTCATGGCGCGAATTAGTATAAATAGTATGGAAAAGTGTTAATTGGGTGAAAAATGAAAGAACAGAAAAATAGTGAAGATAAAATTTTAACCATTCCTAATATTTTGACTGTATGTCGTATTGTCGGTTCTATTGGACTTCTTAGTTTTATTGCGAAAAATGGAATACAGGATCGGGCTTTGGTTGTGGGAACGACGGCGGTGTTAGGGATTACCGATGCTTTAGATGGATTTATTGCAAGACATTTTCACATGGAATCGAAACTTGGTGGAGTGATCGATCCTATTGCTGATAAGATTTTTGCTTATGGAATTGGGGCGGTTTTGATGGCAAAAGGGATTATGCCTTTTTGGCCACTTGCTGTTGGAATTCGTGATGTAACGGTGTGGTCTTTGACTTTTCATCATTATATGAAAACGGAAGAAGCGATGAAACCGACGCCTCCTGCTAAGTTGAAGATGGTTTTGCAGTCTAGTAGTATTTTGAGTACACTTCTTTTTGATTGGGGGAAGGAAGGTCTTTCTGTTTTGGCTCCTTGTTTGATGGGTGCTGCACTTAGCATGGCAATTCCTGAAATTTTCTTTATTCACAAACGCTATTTTTCTAAACAAGATCTTACGGTTCAAAATATCGATGAGATTATGCGAGAGAATTCTATTTCTCTTTTTGATCAAGAGGATGTAAAAAATTCTTTCGAAGATGCAAAAGAGAATGTAAAAGTATTGAGAAAATAGGGGATAACACGATCCTTTTTCTTTTTGGTAAATTTGTAAATTCACTTGTAAAATAATCGTAATTTTCATATAATTAAAATGAAAATGAGGTGGTAGTATGTCTCCAGGTGCGTGGGTTGTTCTTTTTGTTTTTTTAGTCGTACTTGAGCTCAGTACTGTGAATCTTGTTTCTATTTGGTTTGCCATTGGTGCGGTAGCTAGTTTTGTTACTACTTACTTTACCGATAATGCTGCTATTGAGTGGAGTGTTTTCGTCTTGGTTAGTTTCGTTAGTTTTCTTCTTACGAAACCACTCGCAAAGCGTTTTTCTTTGATTCCTATCAAGACGAATTTGGATCAAGTGATCGGTGCGATTGGTGTCGTTACTGAAGATATCGTTCCTTTACAGATTGGAGAAGTAAAAGTAAATGGTAAAAAATGGTCTGCTATATCAGAAATTCCTATTAAAAAAGGAAGTAACGTTACTATTCTATCGATCGATGGGGTGAAACTTAGGGTCGAAGAAGTGAAGGAGGAAGTATAGTATGTTATGGATTTTTGTTATTTTTTTAATTCTTTTAATTAGTGGAATTCGGATTGTTCCACAAGCACGTGCTATGGTTATTGAGCGGTTGGGTGCGTACCATCGTACGCTTCAGACAGGATTACATTATCGTATTCCTTTTGTAGAGCGAATTGCATCGAATGTAAGTTTGAAAGAAACGGTGAACGATTTTGCCCCACAACCTGTCATTACGAAAGATAATGTTACGATGCAGATCGATACGGTTGTCTATTATCAAATTACCGATCCAAAGCTTTATGCTTATGGTGTAGAAAACCCCATCAATGCGATTGAGAATTTGACTGCAACAACGCTTCGTAATATCATTGGTGATTTGGAACTTGATGAAACACTTACTTCTCGCGATATTATCAATTCTAAAATGCGTGCTATTTTGGATGAAGCAACTGATCCATGGGGAATTAAAGTGAATCGTGTGGAAGTAAAAAATATTTTGCCACCACGCGATATTCAAGATGCTATGGAAAAGCAAATGCGAGCAGAGCGCGAAAGACGTGAAGCCATCTTAAAGGCAGAAGGAGAAAAGAAAGCGGCGATCTTACTTGCTGAAGGTGAAAAAGAAAGTGCTATTTTAAGAGCAGATGCGAAAAGAGAAGCACACATTCGTGAAGCAGAAGGTGAAGCTCAAGCCATTATCAAGATTCAGGAAGCTACGGCTCAAGGATTAAAGCTTTTGAAGGATGCCAAGATGGATGAAGCTGTTTTAAAATTTAAAAGTTACGAAGCACTTGTCGAAGTAGCGAATGGTCAGTCTACTAAAATTATCGTTCCAAGCGATTTACAAAATTTAGCTACTTCAGGGACAGTATTAAAAGAAATGTTCGATTCAAAACAAAAAAATGAAAAAAAATAAAAAAGATGTATAATCTCTTTTTTATTGGTTATTCTAATACTGTCACATGAAGATGTGACGATCTATTAAACTGAGATTTCTATGATTTCTCAGTTTTCTTTTTTTTGTCCTTGATACGTGTTTCTTCTTACCATTTCTTTATCAATATCATTTAGTACTGTAAATTTTTTAATGAGCCATTCGGGAGCGATGAGGTCTTCCACTTTTGGATCCCCTGTTATTCGATGAATGACGATTTCTTCTCTTAAATACTCTAATTGATCCACGACGATGTCGATATATTCTTCTTTGGTTAAGACATGAAATTTCTCTTTTTGATAAAGATTATTTAGTGCTGTATCTTTTAAGATATGTAGCATGTGAATTTTGATTCCTTGAATATCTAGTTTGTTTAAATATTTTACTGTCTCTATCATATCTTCTTTGGTTTCGTAAGGAAGACCATTGATGATATGGACGACGACATCGATCGAGCGTTTCCTTAGTTTTTTTACAGCTTCTTCAAAACAAGTTAGATCGTGACATCGATTGATTAAGTGTGCTGTTTTTTCGTGGATGCTTTGTAATCCTAATTCGATGGTTAGATTCGTTTTTTGATTTAGTTCTTCTAAGTAGTCATAACAGTCTTCTGAGATAGCGTCTGGTCTTGTGGCAATATTTAGGCCGATCACCTTTTCTTGTTTTAATATTTCGTCATATTTGACTTTTAAGTTTTCGACTTTATCATAGGTATTTGAATTGGCTTGAAAGTATCCGATGTAAAGGCAATCTGGCCACTTCTTTTCCATGATTTTTTTTATTTCTTTAAATTGTTCTGTTAGTGGTTTTTCTTTATCTCCAGCATAGTCGCCACTTCCTAGTTTGGAACAAAAAATGCATCCGCCATAGCCTTTGGTTCCATCTTTATTGGGACAGGTAAAACCAGCGTTCAAACTAATTTTGCATACTTTTTTTCCATATTTTTGTTTGTAATAGTAATCTAGTGTGTGGTAACGTTTGTTGCTGTTACTGTATGGGAATGGTTGCATCACAATGACCTCCTACTTTATTGTGGAAAGATAAATTGCTGCTAATGTTTCTTTGGGAAACAGTAGAGAAACAGATGCTAATTCTACTTTATCTTTTTTGGTAATACAAGTAATTAATTTACGATAAATCTCTGTTGTTTTATTTTCTTTTTCTCCATCACTATTTATTTTTTTCCATAGTTTCTTTTCAAACGTTTTCATTTTATAGATGGGGGTAGGATCTATTTTATAGGTAACGCCTAAGAAGTCAACGATTTCTTCTATTTGTTTGTCGAAGGTTACTTTTTCATTTAAAATTCGTTTGTACGATGCGATTTTTAGAAGATCTTCCTTGATGGTTTGATTAAAATTCAATAGATTTGTTAAGGTGTTTTTTAGTTGTTCTTTTTTTCTTTTGCTGTTTTTTTCTAATTCCTTTTTTTTAAATGTGAAATGGTTTCCTTCTAATTTGCCAAAGGTTTTCATAGTATCGTTGTATCCTAAGGCAATTGCTTTTTTTGTTTCGTCCGTATCGAATACTAGAAATGATGCGAGGTGATTATTAGGGCTAATATACGTAATAGGGACGTTTTCTTTTTTGATTTTTTGCCTGATTCCAATGGTTTTTAAATCGACAGCAATGATTTCGTCTGCACCGAGTGAGATTGCTAGATTGATGGGAAGGTTATCGTAGTAACCGCCATCGATGTAGTCTTGTTTTTCAATTGTCTTTTTTTTAAACGCAGGAAAACAAGTCGCGGATGCCATGAGGTAGTCACATAGCGTACCATCAGGAATTTGTTGTTTGGTTAAAAGAAGTGGCGTTAAGCTAGGAGATTTTACTGTGACTAGTCCAAAGTCTATTTTAGAAGAGAGGACTTTTTGTTCATCGATGTATTTTTTTAGTAAGGCTTCTAGTTTTGTTACTTCCATTCCTTTGTTTATTAAAATGTTTTTGCTATACATTTTGATGATTTCTCTCGGGTCTTTTTGATTTTTTAATTGTTCTTGGAATAGCAAATTAAAATTGATTTTTTTCCATAAAAATAGACCTCGATAGAACGTATTTTGAACCATTAGAGCACCATTTAATGCTCCAACGGAGGTTCCTGTGACAATATCGTATTTTATATTTAGTTTCCTAAGGGCAGCCCATACTCCCATTTGGTAGGCACCTTTACTTCCGCCTCCTGATAAGACAATTGCTCGTTTCATTTGCTTCACCAAATTTAGTATACCATAAATCAAAAGTATGGTATACTAAAGTTATCATAGGTGGTGAGTTGATGGAGAAAAAGTTAAAGATGAAGCGACCAGTCAAATACTTTTGCCTTGTTGTTTTGATTGTTCTTCTTTTGGGATCAATTCCTATTGGAATTCATTTTTATACCGAGCATAAACTTTTGGATTTGCATTATTCTCGAGATGCTGTTCGAGAGATTATGAAAAAGAAAAAGACAGATTATGTTTATAAAGTCGGATACGATGAGGTTTTAGAGAAAGCGTTTATTAGTTCTTCCTATCAAGAAAAGTACTTGGATCAGTATGTAAAGATCGAGTTTCAAGATCAGAAGAATCTCATTTCTTCGATTAATGCTCTTTTAGATAAAGGGTATAAAGAAGATGAAATTTCACTCATTTTGGCAAGAGGAACCGATGATTCTGTCTTGGAATTTTTGAAAAAAGATTACGTTTCCGATATTAAAGATTACATGCAGTATGAGTTTGCAAAGTTAGAAAACTACGATCGATATGTTGCTTATCAAATGAAAGAACGGGAAAATGAAGAGGATACTGTTACGTTTGTTGAGATTGGTTTAGATCGCGAATTTTATCAGGAGTATGCTGAAATTTCTGAATTTAGTGAGACAGTTCTTGCCAATAAATATCATAAATTGACAGAAGACTATGTACCTGATAACTTAATGAAAATCAAAGAAGAGTTTGCCGTGGATGATGAGCAGATGCTTAGCAAAGTTGCGTGTATTGCTTTTGAGGAAATGGTGGACGCTGCTAAGAAAGAGGATCTTTATATTCTTGCCAATTCTTCTTACCGCAGTTATCAAGAACAAGAGGATATTTATAATACTTATAAGGATCTCTATGGATTGAAATATGCAGAAAGTTATGCAGCACGACCTGGCTTTTCCGAGCATCAAACAGGGCTCGTCGTCGATGTAAAAAGTCGGGATAGTCGTATTTTTGCTGATTCCAAAGAGTTTCCGTGGATTAAAGATCATGCACATGAATATGGCTTTATTATGCGATATCCGAAAGGAAAAGAAGACATTACTGGTTATAAATATGAAGCATGGCACTATCGTTATGTAGGAAAAGAACTTGCTCAGAAAGTCTACGAGAGTGGGCTTACGTACGATGAATATTATGTTCGTTATTTGATGAAATAAAACTTTGTTAAAATAGAAAGTAATTATAAATGAAAGCAAGTTTTGATAATTGTATGCGTGGGTACCTTACTAGACAAGCAAAGAACGTCCCTTCTTTTATGTAGTTAAATACAAGATAGAAATATTTTGTCTTTTTCTTGCTTTAATATTGAAAATTAGATAAATAATAAATAATAAAAATACTTTAGGTCTTTCTAAAAGTATTTTTTTATGGTATTCTAAATAGTAGAATAGAATAGGGTGATAATATGTATCCACTTGGAAAACAATTTACATTAGATCAAAGTAAGGGAAAGAGTCAAGAACAGGCTATTTTTAAGGGATCTCATTACCGGATTACAGTTCTTAGCGAACGACTTGTTCGGCTTGAATATAGTCCATTAGGAGAATTTGTCGATTTACCTAGTCAGTTTGCATGGGATCGATTCTTTTCTGTTCCACTTGTTACAAAAAAAGAAGATGATCGTTTTCTACAGATCAATACGAAGTACTTTCGACTTGAATATACGAAGGAAGAATCTTTTGAAGGTAGTAAGTTCGATCCGATGAAGAATTTGAAAATTTCGCTTAACGATACAGAGCGTGTTTGGTACTATCATCATCCGGAAGCACGCAACTTCAAGGGAAACTATTCTTCTATCGATTTAAAAATTCGAAATCGCGATTTAGAAAAGAGTCTTTATTCGGTTGATGGATTTGCTTCTTTTGATGATAGCAAGACAAAACTCATTTTAGAAGATGGGACGTTTTGTGATCGGAAGGATCCTAAGGGTATCGATTTATATGTGTTTTTCTATAAAGATGACTTTTACGATGCGTTACAGGATTATTTTCATTTAACAGGGAAGCCTTCGTTTCTTCCACGGTATGCCCTTGGAAATTGGTGGAGTAGGAATCTCGATTATCATGAGGAAGATGTTAAAGAGGTTGTTTCACGTTTTGAACGGGAAGAAATGCCCCTTTCGATCTTTTTGTTCGATAAAGATTGGCATATTCGAAATGCTATAGAAGACCATCATTTAGTAACGGGCTTTACGTTTAATCAAAACTTATTTCCTGATCCTTCTCGTATGATCCAGGATTTACATCGTCATCAAGTTCGCGTTGGGTTACAAATTAATCCAAAGCAGGGATTCTATCCTCATGAACTTTACTATCAACAGGCGTGTCAATATTTAGGAGTGGATGCCAATAAAATTTTGTTGTTCGATCCTTTGAATCCGAAGTTTTTAGATGTCTATTTGAAATTATTTCTACACCCTTTGGAGAGTTTGGGCGTTGATTTCTTTTGGAACGATTACGATGGTGACGATGAATCGATGCTCTTTCTATTAAATCATTATGGTTATTTGGATGCATCGCGTATGGAAGGAAAGCGTCCGATGATTATGGCACGTAATGCTCATATTGCACCACATCGTTATTCTGTTTTGTATCCAGGTAAGAGTGAAGTGGGATGGGATAATTTAAAAGCGATTCCATTTTGGAACTTGAATGCTTGCAATATGGGTGTATCGTGGTGGAGTCATGATATTGGGGGAAACCATGGTGGAATTGAAGAGAGTGAACTTTATATTCGATCAGTGGAACTAGGGGTGTTTAGTCCTATTTTACGGTTTCATTCGGCCCGTGGAGCTTATTATAAGAAAGAACCATGGCTTTGGGATATTAAGACGGAGACGGTTGTTCGCGAGTATTTGAATTTGCGTCACAAACTTATTCCTTATCTATATACGGAAGCTTATCGTTATTATGAAAAGGGTCTTCCTTTGATTGAGCCATTCTACTATCACTATCCATGGACTTACGATGACAGTAATTATCGCAATCAATACTTCTTTGGTCGCAGTTTGTTGGTTGCACCAATTCTCGATAAAATGAATCCGATTATGGCACGTACTGTTCATCGGTTCTACATTCCGGATGGGGTTTGGTACGATTTTAAGACAGGTAAGAAATTCCCTGGTGCTAAAAAATATCTTTCGTTCTTTAAAGAAGAAGACTATCCTGTGTTTGCTAAAAGTGGTGCTATTATTCCCCTTGCTAACGATGAAGAACACAATGGTGTTTTAAATCCTAAGAACTTAGAAATTCACATTTTCCCAGGAGAAAGCAATACTTATACTCTATATGAAGATGATGGTTTTACTTCTTTATATAAAGAAGGTTATTTCTTAAAGACTTCTATCGATTACAATTATTTGAAAAACAATTATACGCTCATTATACGTTCGATTGAAGGAAAAAGTGGAATTGTTCCTGAGAAGAGGAATTATAAGATTCGTTTCCGTAATACGAAGCATGCGGAAGATGTTACTACGTATTTTAATGATCAATTGATTGAGACGAAGAACTATACGTTAGAAAACGATTTTATTGTGGAGGTAGCGGATGTCTTATCGGTAGGACAGCTTACGATCAATTGTAAGGGTAAAGATATCGAAATTGATGCTGTTCGATTGATCAATGAGGATATCAATAGTATTTTGATGGATTTACCTATTAATGCTTATTTAAAAGAGAAGTTAGCGTCTTTAGTATTCTCCGATCTTCCTATCAACAAGAAGCGTATTGCTGTTCGTAAGTTACGTAAAGATGGTCTTTCTTCTGATCATGTAAAATTATTTTTAAAACTTCTTGAATATATTGAACAAATCTAATATAATAATAGTGATTTTGTATTGGAAGTAGTAGTACAAGTATCGATTCTAATAGAGATCTTGTGGGTGGTGGAAACAAGAAGAATCTTACTTGGAACTTGACTTTTATTGTGATACGACGGGTGGTACCGTTATCTACTTTATGACAATCATTAACTGTCATAGTAAGCTGCATAGAAATATGAAGTAAGGTGGTAACGCGGGAATACTCGTCCTTATATATTAAGGATGAGTGTTTTTTTTGAAAGAAGGTGTGCTATGAGAGAACTTTTCTTTTTCTTTGGTTCGTTTGGTCTTTTCTTGATTCTCTATTTGCTTTTGGTCGTGAGAAAATATAGAGAGTACGATCCAAATAAGATACCGTTAGAAGCTCGATATCTTTCTCTTGTCTATCATATTGATTTGCGAAAGGTTTCTTATCGTAAGCTTCTTTTGGTGATTTCGTTGGTAAGTTCT
Source organism: uncultured Muribaculaceae bacterium (assembly GCA_964546995.1). GTDB lineage: Bacteria > Bacillota_I > Bacilli_A > RF39 > UBA660 > CAZJKO01. Next base: position 35,581 of record CAZJKO010000004.1, read on the forward strand.
TTCGATATGGCGGTTTCGTTTGTTGTGGTCTTTCTGATATCCAATATCTTTTTACAGATTCTTGTTGGATTTTTCTTGCTCGTTTTACTCATATTGATCACGTATCATTTCGTAGGAACATATTTTTTAAGAAAGGGTGAAAAATGATGTACGATTTTAAAAGAATAGAAGAAAAGTGGCAAAATTATTGGATGGAGCATAAGAGTTTTGAAGCGAAGAACGATTCGAAGAAAGAGAAATTCTACTATTTGATCGAATTTCCTTATCCTAGTGGAGCAGGGCTTCATGTAGGACACGTTCGTAGTTATACGGCTTTAGATGCGATGGCGCGGAAGAAGAGAATGATGGGGTACAATGTGCTTTTTCCGATTGGTTGGGATGCGTTTGGAGCACCTGCTGAACAGTATGCGATTAAAAATCATATTCATCCTAAGGATGCTGTTAAAGAAAATATCAAAACGTTTAAAGGACAAATTCAAAAACTTGGAATTTCGTTCGATTGGTCGAGAGAATTTTCGACGACAGATCCTGAGTATTACAAGTGGACACAGTGGCAATTTTTGAAATTCTTTGAGCATGGTATGGCTTATAAAGCAAAGAAGAATATTAATTGGTGTCCTAATTGTAAGACGGGTCTTTCTAATGAAGATTCTAGTGGGGGTGTTTGTGAGCGTTGTGGTAGTAAGGTTGTACAAAAGGAAAAAGAGCAGTGGATGCTTAAAATGGGGGATTATGCAGAGGATCTTTTGAAGGGGTTAGATGATACGAATTTTCAAGATCGTATCAAAACTGCACAGGTAAATTGGATTGGTAAGAGTACGGGTGCAGAAGTTAAGTTTCCTCTCAAGGGACTCGATGAAGATCTTCTTATTTATACGACTCGTCCTGATACGCTATATGGGGTTACTTTTATGGTTATGGCACCAGAACATCCTTATCTTTCAAAATATCGTGATGTTATTTCAAATTTGGATGAAGTGAAGGCTTATCAAGAAAAAGCGAAAGAGAAGAGCGAATTTGAACGGACACAATTAGTGAAAGAAAAGACAGGTGTAAAAGTAGAGGGACTTGTTTGTGTTCATCCTTTGACGGGAGAAGATATTCCTATTTATCTATCTGATTATGTTATGATGGGATATGGAACAGGAGCGATTATGGCGGTTCCTGCTCACGATGAACGTGATTATGAGTTTGCTAATAAATTTGGAATTGATATAATTCCTGTAATAGAGCAAATAACAGGAATATCTAGAGATAAAGAAAAGAAAAAAAATAGTATAGTTGCAGTTTTGTTTGATGAGATAAACAATAAATATTTAACTATTAATTGGGGATCTCTTGGAGGAAGATTATTTGTTGGAGGCACAAGAAAGGAAAATGAAAGTCCAATTGATTGTGCTGTAAGAGAAATAAAAGAAGAAACTGGTTATACTGATATTACTTATGTGAATGATATTTTTCCTATAAACCATCATTATTATGCTCATAATAAAAATCAAGCTTATGAAATTGAAAGTGTTGGGTTATTGTTTAAATTAAATAGTGATAAGAAAGTGAAAGCAGAACTTGATGATGAAGAAAAAGATAACTTTAAAGTAGAATGGGTAGATAAAAATACAGTAGAAAAAGAAGTTTTTGATGAATTACATATTACTACATTTAGAAACTTACTAAATCCAAAAGCCTATACAGAAGACGGAAAAATGATTAATTCTGATATTTTAAATGGTTTAACGAATAAAAAAGATTCTATAGAAAAGATGATAAATTATTTAGAAGAAAATAATTTAGGTAAAAGGAAAACAAATTATAAACTTCAAGATTGGATTTTCTCTCGTCAAAGATTTTGGGGTGAACCTATTCCACTTGTTCATTGTGATACGTGTGGTTGGGTTGCAGTTCCTTATGAAGAATTACCAGTAAGGCTTCCTGATGTTGTGAATTATGAACCGACAGACGATGGAGAAAGTCCACTTGCAACGATTACTGATTGGGTCAATACGACTTGTCCTAAGTGTGGAGGAAAAGCAAAACGAGAGACCGATACGATGCCAAACTGGGCTGGTTCATCATGGTATTGGCTACGCTATATGGATCCACACAACGATAAAGAGTTCGTCTCTAAAGATGCTTTACGCTATTGGGGAAAAGTTGATTGGTACAATGGAGGAATGGAACACGCGACGAGACATTTGCTCTATGCTAGATTTTGGAATCAATTTTTATATAACATTGGGCTTGTTCCTAATAAAGAACCTTTTAAGGTTCGCGCTGCTCACGGTATGATTTTAGGTGAGGGTGGCGAAAAGATGAGTAAGAGTAAAGGAAATGTGGTCAATCCCGATGATATGGTGAAACTATATGGAGCCGATGCTCTTCGTTGTTACGAGATGTTTATTGGTGATTATGAGAAAGAAGCATCATGGAGTGAGCAGGGGTTGAACGGATCTTTCCGATTCTTAAATCGCGTTTATCGCCTTTCTTTAACATTAAATGATCAAGATGGTTATTCTAACAAAATTGTTTCGTTGATTCAGAAAACGATAAAAAAAGTAAGTGATGATATCGATCAAATGAAGTTTAATACAGCAGTGTCTAGTTTGATGATCTTACTTAACGAAATGGAGAAACTTCCTAGTATTACGAAGCAGGATTACCGTACCTTTTTATTGTTATTAAATCCGATTTGTCCACATATTACGGAAGAGTTAAACGAAATGTGTGAGTTGGGGGATGTTCTATGTGAATCTTCTTTTCCTGTCTGTGATGAATCTCTTTTAGAGGAAGAAGATAAGAATATTGCCGTACAAGTAAATGGTAAAGTACGTGGAACGATTTTGGTTCATCTAGATGATACCGAAGATGTGATTAAAACCAAAGCATTAGCAAATGATAACGTCAAGAGGAATATCGAAGGTAAAGAAATCGTTAAAATCATTGTCATCAAAGATAAAATTGTTAATATTGTCGTTCGATAAGGAAAGAGAGTCTTTCCTTTTTCTTCTTTTTTCGACTTTTCTATTTGCTATTTTAATATTGGTGATATTGATGAAAGTGAAAGTATTCGATGAGAACCATGAAAAAGATTTGGAGAAAGCTGTCAATGAGTTTTTATCCGATTTAGAGGGTGAAGTAATCGACATTAAGTTTAGTGTTAGTACGTCTATTTTTTCAGAAGAACAAATCTACTGTTTTTCAGCGATGGTTTTGTATAAGAAAAGTTGAGTATTCTCTTTTCTTTTGTTTTAAAAATGAGAAACATGGTTTATTCCATGTTTTTCTTTGCGTAAATTCTTATAAAATGTGTTATGATAATAATAGCAAGTTAAGAAAGTAGTGGTGCTATGAAGAAAAAGCAACGAGTGACTCCAAATAATCGTTTTGTTCAAGGCGCTTTTATTGCAACGATTGGGATTAGTAAGATTCTTGGTATTTTTTACGTGATTTTATTTTATGCCATTGTTGGAGAACAAGGTGGTGCTCTTTATGGTTATGCTTACCAATTCTATGCTATTTTTGTGGGACTTTGTGCCAGTGGTCTTCCTTTTGCGGTTAGTAGACTGATTCGAGAATACCATACACTTGGATATCAGAAGACGAAGGTTCGGACGTTTCGAATGGGGAAAAAGATGGCTCTTGGATTGGGATTCTTTTGTTTTTTGTTTCTTTTTGTTTTTGCACCAACATTATCCCAATTGATTATGGGAAATATAATCGGGGGTAATACGAAGGAAGATATCGTTTTTGTTATTCGGGTTATGGCAATGGCCATTTTAGTTGTTCCTCTTATGAATGTCTATCGGGGATATCTACAGGGACATAAAGTTGTAGCACCTACTTCTATTAGTCAAGCATTAGAACAAATGGTTCAAATCGTTATTATTTTAGTTGGAAGTTTTCTTACTGTCAAAGTTGTTCATCAATCCTTAAAAACGGCAATTGGTTGGGCTGTTTTTGGGACGACTGTCGGGGCTTTGTCTTCCTATTTTTATCTATTTCGTAAAACGATGAACCATAAAAAAGAACTTGTATCTAAGCTTCCCGATGGAAAAACCGAACCTAAAGTTAGCGATAAGATGATTTTTCGCAAGATTATTCTTTACGCAATTCCATTTATTATGATTGATTTTTTTAAGGCAATTTACAACTCTGTTGACATGATTCTGCTTGTCAAGACACTGGTTGGTGGTCTCGGGTATAGCGTTTTGGATGCTGAGAGTATTATGAGTGTTCTTTCGATATGGGGATTTCATTTAAACATGATTGTTTTCATGGTTTCTACAGAAATTATGGTTCGTTTGGTACCGAATGTAACGATTCGTTTTGTTTCGCAAAATATGGATGATGTAAGGTGTAAAATCAATCAAACATTACAATCTCTTCTTTACATCACTTTACCAATGACGGTGGGGATTAGTTTACTGTCAAAGCCAATCTGGATGATTTTCTATGGTGAAAGTAAATACGGTTCTGTTGTTCTTGCTTACTTTATTTTTACTTCTCTTGCTCTTGTTTTGTTTACTGCTATTCTTCATATGGTTCTTTCATTAAAGGAGTATAAAACTATGGCTATTAGTTTCGTTTCGGGATTTTTTACGAAAGTCCTTTTGACGGTTCCACTGATTTATGGTTTTCATAAGATGGGACTCCCTGCTTACTATGGGGCGATTACCGCGACGATCTTGGGCCTTTTAGTTCCAACAGTGATTTCTCTATTTGTTCTTCGTACTAAATATAAAGTAGGTTTTGAGGATACGGTTAAACAAGGGATGAATATGCTAGCATCCATTATGGTAATGGTTATTGTCATGTTACTTCTTCGCTTTATTTTACCATTGTATATGGAGAATCGGTTTATGAACATTCCGCTTGTTTTGGGTTATGCTTCTTTGGGTGTTGGTGTTTACTTTTTTCTTACTTATCAGTTTGGTACATTGGAACACATTTTTGGGGATAAACTATTACAAAACGTGAAAACGTTGTGGAAAAGGAGAGGATAAAGATGGAATTTGTACTGTTAGATGAAGATGAGTTTCGCATGTTTGCATTAAAGCATCCATTGAAGTCATTTTTACAGACACCAGAGATGGCTCAAGTGAGAAAGGCGATGGGATGGGATTCTCATTATGTTGGGGTCAAAAAAGATGGGGTGATTCTTGCAGGAGCTATGATGGTTTCGAAAGTGCGTCATTTTGGGAAACGGGAGTTTTATTCTCCTCATGGACCATTAATCGATTTTATGGATGTAGCATTGCTTACTTTTTTTACGAAAGAACTTAAGAAGTATTTAAAGAGTCAAAATGCCTATGTTTTTCGGATGGATCCATATTATCCGCTTATCGAACGCGATATTCAAGGGGATATTGTAGAAGATGGATTCGATCACCGTGAAGCAGTGTCCAATTTGAAGAAGTTGGGATACCATCAATCTGATTCTGTTATGCAAGTTTTTAAATTTCTTTTTGCGTTAGATCTCGATATTTCACGGGATGAACTTTGGGAGAGAATGAGGACTTTTACAAAACGGAACATTGTGAAAGCAGAAAAAAATGGAATTGTGTTACGAGAAGCAACAAGGGATGAGATTCCTCTTGTCAAGCATGTGATCGATAGTACCAGTGAACGTAAACAGTTTTCAGGACGAACGCTTTCTTATTATCAAAGTTTATATGATGCGTTTTCTCCTTCTGATGAAATTAAGTTTTTGCTTGGTGAACTTCATTTAAAAGACTATATTTTACGACTTAAAAAAGAATTAGAGGAAGAAGAGGGTCATCTTGCTTTACTTGTTAAACAAGATGCGAAAGAAGACAAAAGAAAAAGACAGGAAAACCAAATCGAAAAACTCAAAACTGCTCTTATTGAAGCTTCGGAACTTCGTGAAAAAGAAGGGGAAGTTCTTATCTTGTCTGGTGGTGTTTTCTTGCTTTATGGGGATGAGGTTCTTTATCTATTTGGAGGGAATTATAAAGAGTACATGAAGTTTGGTGCATCTTATTTCATGCAGTGGAAAATGATCAATTATGGAATGGAACATGGGTATAAACGTTATAATTTCTATGGAATTAGTGACAATTTTGATAAGAATAGTAAAGATTATGGTGTCTACGATTTTAAAAAGGGATTTACGGGTTACGTGGAAGAGATGATTGGCGACTTCGAACTTCCCCTTCATGGGATTTACTATTTAGGATCTGGTATTCGAAAAATTAAGCGACTTATTTTAGGAAAGAAGGGATAATGTGGCATATCAATTTGTTCGTGATTTAGAAAAACAAGAATATCTATCGTTTCTTGAAACTATGAGTATGACTTCGTTTATGCAAGACTCTGGTTGGCACGAAGTGAAATGTAATTGGAAAAATCTGTTGTGTGGGATAAAAAAAGATGGGACGTTGGTCTGTGCTTTTCAAATTTTAATTAAACCACTTCCTTTGAAACAAACGCTTTTCTATATTCCTAGAGGACCAGTCTGTGATTTTTTAGATTCTTCTTTGCTTTCTTTTATGGTTCAGGAATTAAGACATCTTGCTAAAGAGTATCATGCTTATGCCGTAAAGATCGATCCTAACTTTTGTCTTCGTGAAACTTCCATTTTAGAATTGGAAAAGCAAGATGCGATCGATATTCCTCGGTGCTATTCTAGCGATAGTGATTTAAAACATAGAAATTTAATTGCAGCAGGTTTTCGTCATAAAGGGTTTAAAAAGAAGCTCGCTGATTATTTACAACCTCGTTACAATATGGCAATTCCTCTTGTACATTCCGATTTTACTTTTCTTACCGAAAACGAAGTTAGATCACAGTTTAAGAAACGTATTAAAGACTATACAGGAAATTATCATGTTAAGCGTGGTGTTTATTTTGAACATACAAATGATATTTCACGGTTAGATGAGTTTATGGAAGTGATCAATGAAACGGAGAAACGTCAGAATATCAATCTTCGTAGTCGCGATTATTTTGAAAAGATCATGATGGCTTACCCAGATAAAGCGTATTTGTTTTTTGGAAAAGTGAATCTTCTAAAGTATCGTGCTTTTTTAGAAGAGAACACGAAAAACCAAGAGGAAATCAGTGAGATAGAAACGCTAATCAATCAAGGAAAAGAAACGTTGACGCTTTCTTGTTCTTTGGTTCTTTTACCTCCTAATAAAGAGGGAATTCGGACGAGTGAATATCTTTATGCAGGAAATCATTTGCTTCTTACAAAGCTTCAAGTATCGTATGGGATCGTCTATGATATTTGCAAGTTTTCACTAGAAAATAAGTGTCATTTCTTGAATTTAGGGGGAATTGTTGGTACGATGGATGATCATTTAACGACTTTTAAATCGCGCTTTAATGCGATTGTGTGGGAATTTATAGGTGAATATGATCTCGTTATTCATAAATGGTTTTATTATCCTATTGAAACGTGTTTACCTTTGTTAAAGAAAATGTACCGTAAAATTAGGAGGTAAGGGAGTTATATGGAATTTTGTGTGTTAGAAGAAGAAGAATTCAGAGCTTATTTGAATCAACATCCGTTAAAAACATTTTTGCAAACGCCAGAAATTGCTCATTTGAGGGAAAAGTCTGGTTGGAAAAAGCACTATGTCGGTGTAAAAGAACATGAGAAAATTGTTGCAGCTAGTATGATGCTTTCTAAGCAAACTCATTTTGGTAAATGTGTGTTTTATGCACTCCGCGGTTTTTTAATCGATTATGAAGATGTGGATTTACTTGCTTTTTTTACTAAAGAAGTTAAGAAATACGTTAAGCGCCATCACGGTTATTGTTTAAGAATGGATCCTTATTATCCTTTGGTGGAACGCGATACCGATGGTAGGAGAGTAGAAGAAGGGTTTGATCATCGTCCTTTATTAAAAGTTTTTTCGAAACTTGGCTATGTAAGGGTGAGTAAACCAGAGCAGGTTGAGTGGATGTACGTTTTGGATTTAGATGTTACAAGTGATCAACTTTGGCAGAGAATGAGAACTGTTACCAAGAGAAATATTTTGAAAGCCAAAAAGAATGGCATTGTGTTACGAGAAGCAAGTAAAGAAGAAATTCCTATCGTTGCTAAAGTAATCGATAGTACGAGTGAACGTAAACAGTTTTCGGGTCGAACTCTTTCTTATTATCAGAACTTATACGAGGTGTTCGCACCACGTGGTGAGATTCGGTTTATGATTGGGGAACTTCATTTAAGTGATTATATTTCGAAACTGGAAGCAGAACTGGAAGATGAGAAGCAGATACTATCCGACCTCGAACTTCAACAAGCAAAACAGAAAAAGAAGCAGCGTCACATGGAAAACATCGATCATTTAACGTCGTCTTTAGAAGAAGCAAAGCGAATCTTTGAAAAAGAAGGAGAAACCCTCGTTCTTTCAGGTGGCGTTTTCTTACTCTACGGCGATGAATTGTTGTATCTTTTTGGTGGAAACTACAAAGAATATATGAAGTTTGGTGCATCTTACTTGATGCAATGGGAAATGATCAACTACGGAATCGAACACGGATATAGACGTTACAATTTCTATGGAATTAGTGGTACATTCGATAAAAAAGATTCTTATTATGGCGTCTATGATTTCAAAAGAGGATTTACTGGTTATGTTGAACAGTTAATTGGAGAGTTTGTTCTTCCTGTCGATACCTTCTTTTATCATTTGTTTTATTTTCTTCACAAAATAAAAAAGAAATGAATTTGTTCGTTACGGATTCATTTTTTTGTTTTCATGTTTTAAAAGCAGTCGTTGTCAAAAGAGGAAAAACGGGATATAATAAAAATAATGAATGTAGGTGACTTATGAAGAAGGATTCGTTTTTAAAAGGGGCAATGATGGCCACTTTTTGTATTGTTTTTAGTAAGATTTTAGGAATTATTTATGTTATTCCTTTTCATGCGATTATTGGTGCTAATGGAAGGGCATTATATAGTTATGCTTACAATATGTACATGCTTTTTTTGAATTTTTCTACCGTTGGAATTCCTCTTGCTATTAGTAAACTTGTTAGCGAATACCATTCTTTGGGATATACGGATGCAAAAAAGAGAACCTATCGCATGGCGATTCGAATTACGTTTACGATGGCTATTGTTTCTACGATTGCGTTAATTGTTTTGGCACCGTTTATTGCCAATACGATTATTGGTGATTTAACGGGTGGAAATACGGTTGAGGATATTACGTTTGTTTTACGGATTTCCGCAAGTGCTATTTTATTTGTTACGATGTTAAGTTCTGTTCGTGGTTATTTGCAAGGACATAAGTACATTACTGTTTCTTCTGTTAGTCAAGTGATCGAACAATTTGTACGAGTTGTCATTATTATTGCAGGAAGTTTTGTTGCCGTAAAACTTTTTGGAACGAAAGAGGCTGTCGGTGTTGCTATTTTTGGTGCTACTGCAGGAAGTATCGTTGCCCTTTTATTCTTGAAAAGAAAGATGAAACAACAAAATCTGTTGGAAAAAGAAGTCCCAATTACGGAAGAAGAGAAACAGATTACGAATCAGTTTTTAGTCAAACAACTTATTCAATATACTGTTCCATTTATTGTGGTTTCGATTGCTGTATCTTTATATAATACGGTCGATATGCTTAGCATCGTGAAACCTCTTATTCAATATGCTCATCTTTCTGTTCAAGACGCTGAAATGGTGCTTTCTGTCATCTCAACGTGGGGGGCGAAACTTAATAGTATTGTGACGGCTATTGCGACAGGAGTGGTAGTTGCTGTTCTTCCCAACATTACCAGTGATTATGTAAAAAAAGATTATGTAGAAGTCGATAAGAAAATTAATAAAACGTTACAAATGGTTTTGTATTTTATTCTTCCTATGGTTATTGGTCTTTCTTTTTTAGCAGAACCTGTATGGCTTTTGTTCTATGGTAGAGATGCTTTGGGTATCCATGTGTTTTCTTATAGTATTTTTACGGCTTTATTCTATTCTTTGTTTTTAAATGTCCATACGATTATGCAATCTGTCAATCATCATAAGATGGCTAATATTTCTATTATTATGGGGTTACTTTCTAAAGTATGTCTTACTGTTCCCCTTATTGTGTTGTTTTCTAAGATTTCATTTATTCCAACTTATTTTGCTTCTATTACTGCTACGATCATTGCTTATATCGTTCCTATTACGATTAGTTTAGTAGATTTAAAAAAGAGTTTGCATATATCGTTTAAAGAGACAATTGCGAAAACATTTGGAATGATTTTATCTTGTATTTTAATGGTGTTGGTTCTTTCTCTTTTGAAATTTGTCTTACCACTTTCTGGAGGAAAACTTTATTCTTTGTTTGTCGTTACTATCTATGCTAGTATTGGTGGTATTTGCTATTTTCTTTCTACATCTAAACTTCATATCTTTGAACAGATATTTGAATGTAACTTTAAACAATTTGTTCAGAGTAAACTACTAAGGAGGTAAGGTCAGTATGAATTTTGTTGAACTCGATAAAGAACAATTTCGTTCCTTTTTGGATCATCATCCTTTGCAAACCTTTTTTCAAGATCCTAATATGGAGTCTATTGGAGAACTTGAACATTGGCATACGATTTACGTTGGTGTAGAAAACAATGGACATCTAGTGGCAGGTACACGTCTTGTGTATAAAACGACGCGGTTTCATCAAAAATTGTTTTATGCTCCTCGTGGTTTGTTAGTCGATTATCACGATAAAGAAGTTCTTACATTCTTTGTTACGTCTTTAAAAAAATACATTAAGAAAAAAGGTGGATATACTTTACATATCGATCCACCTCTTATTTATAAAGAGAGAGATATCAATGGGGATCTTGTTTTAAGTGGAGTCGATAATCAAGAGGTTGTCGATACATTAAAACGCTTGGGATTTCATCATGATGGATTTATTCGTCACTATGATCCTAGTAAGCAAATGCGTTGGAGTTTTGAACTTCCATTGGAGGGAAAAACAGAAAGCGATATTTTGCGTGAAATGAGTGGGAATACAAGGCGTTCTATTCAAAAAGCAGAACATTTGAAGGTGAATGTACGCGAATTAACGAAGGAAGAGCTTCCTTTATTTAAAGAGATCACGAGTACGACTAGTGAAAGACGGTCTTTTCTAGACAAGTCTCTTTTGTACTATCAAACTATGTACGATGCTTTTCATGATAAAAATCAAGTTCGGTACATGGTCGCAGAGGTCGATCTTGATGATGCGATTTTGGTCTTACAGGACGATATTCAAAAACTGGAGCAAACGAAAGAAAGAGCTAGTTCCCATCATAAGGAGTCACTTCTAAAAGAGACGAATGAACAACTTTGCTATTTGTATAAAAAAATAGAAGAGTTTGAAACGATCAAAGCAGAGAAGGGAAAGCATCTTGTGTTAACAGCATCGATGTTTATGATCTATGGTCATGATATTTTGTATTATCATTCTGGTGGATATAAAGAATACATGTTCTTTTTTGGACAATATTTGATTCAATGGACCATGATTAAAGAAGCCATTAAACTTCAAAAAGATTGTTATAATTTTTATGGACTTAAAGGTGTTTTCGAGAAGAATGATCCTGATTATGGCGTCTATTTATTTAAGAAAGGATTTGGGGGACACGTTATTGAATATATTGGCGATTTCTACTTGCCTATTTCTTTCTATTATTATGTGCAACAATTTATCCATAAGTTAAAATTGTTTTTATCGAAATTTAAACAGATTAAAAAATAATTTTCTTTCTTTTTTGAAATCTAGTAGACTTTGTTTATTAGATTTTTTAAATTTGCTCATACTAATAACAAATGAATGAATTGAGAAGTGAGAAAGGTTATGAAATTTTGTGTATTAGATGAGGAAGAATTTAGAAGTTTTTTGGATCAACATCCGCTAAAGTCATTTTTACAAACACCAGAGATTGCCCATTTAAAAGAGAAAGCTGGATGGAATGTTCATTATGTTGGAATCAAAGAAAATGATAAAATTGTTGCAGCTAGTATGATGGTTTCTAGAAAAAGATATTTGGGACGATATGAGTTTTATGCACCTCGAGGGTTTTTAATCGATTTTGAAAATGAACCATTGTTGGCACTTTTTACAGACGAAATTAAAAAATACGTGAAGAGTCATCATGGTTATTGTTTAAGAATCGATCCTTATTATCCCTTGGTTGAACGTGATAGCGATGGGAAAAAAGTTGTTTTTGGGTATGATCACTTTTTTGTTTTAGATTCTCTTTCTCAATTGGGCTATGTAAAAGTTAAAAAACCAGAACAAGTAGAATGGATGTATGTTTTGGATTTAGAGGGAGAAACATGCGATGATATTTTAACACATATGAAACCAAATACGCGAAATTTAATTCGCAAATCATTAAAATCATGCATTACGATTCAAGAACTTTCACGAGAAGAGCTACCAATGTTTTTTAAGGTAATTAAAGAAACGGGAGAACGGAAGAATTTTCCTGTTCGATCTCTTTCTTATTTTGAAGGTATGTACGATGTGTTTTTCCCACGGGGAGAGGTTAAATATTTAGTGGCAAAGCTTCCAGTTGATTCTTATCTTCTTTCCTTGGAACAGGAACAAAAAGATTTTCATCAAAAATTATCCGAGTTAAGCGATCATGTTCATAACAATGGAAAGAGAGAAGAATACGTTAAATATATTCGATGTTTAGATCAAAGAATTCGTGAAGCAAAAGAACTTCTTTCTTCTTGTGGAAACGAAATTATTCTTGCAGCTTCGATGTTTCTTCTCGTTAAACCTGAACTTGTTTATTTGTGGAGTGGTAATTATCAAGAATATCTTAAGTTTAATGGTCAATATTTGTTACAGTGGGAAATGATTCAGTATGCCATTGAAGAAGGGTATAAGCGATATAATTTTTATGGAATTAGCGGAACGTTTGATAAGAATGATCCATATTATGGTGTCTACGAGTTTAAAAAGGGGTTTAATGGTCATGTTGAACAGTTAATTGGGGAATATGTATTGCCAGTGGATCCTTTCTTTTATCGTTTGTTTCGTTTCCTTCATAAAATTCGAAAATAGTGCTACTTTTTTATTATCCATTATGATATAATTTAGGTAATGATAGAAAGAAGTGATCGGGATGTTACTAGTGAAAAAATCCATGTGGGGGGGGGCAACTTACTAGACAAGTAAAACTTGATCCTTCTTTGTTGTGGAAAAATACAGGATAGGTATATTCTGTATTTTTTCGTGTGATAAAAAGAAAGAGGTGTAAGAATGGAACATAAGAAAAGAATTATTCCGATCATTATTAGTATTATTGCTGTTATCTTAATTGTCA